>CAZNXI010000059.1:13480-15079 GCA_964577005.1 uncultured Rheinheimera sp. | reverse complement strand
ATTATACCTTGTTGCTATGCCGTCTAATTTTCGTTCAAAGATCAACAGCCTCTAGACTTCCGAAAAAAAGATCTGGGTAAAACCTATGTAAACGGTTTAGCTCAAATTGATCTTTTATCAGATGAAGCAAAAACCGCGAAGAAGGCATCCAGTAAGCGGCGGATTGGTGATGCAGGATTCAGGGTCGGCCTTTATATGTTGTATTTGACACAATCAATTTGGAACACATAAACACAGAGCGCCAGCCCGGCAAAACATCACAAGCCAAATCAGCATCAAATGTAACTGCAAAAGGTCACTTCAATTTACCGCCACGATTACTGGCTGCTTACCAGCAGTTGCACTTTCAGGTCACCACCTATTTCAGCAATCATCCAGTTAATGGATTTTCAGCTATGAGCGAATTGCGTTCGTTCATAATAAGTTAGCCAGAATTGAACGAATGTCTGCTCTACATTAATTGCGGGCTCGCGATATTTGTGAAAGTTTAAGGTGAACTAACCATAATTACTCTAAACATTTGGACAATCTCAGTGTGACACTTGATTATTCCTATTTCAAAAATTAATAGATGAGGTAAAAAAGCCGCGTCATTGCTACGGCTTTTTACATTATGTTAATGGCTTCACCTTAAAAGCTGTAAATCAGCTCAATACCAAAAGTTCTGGGTTCCTGATAGTTTTGCACTATGGTGCCAAGAAAATCGCGGCCGCTACTTATAGCATTGTCATTGTCAGTCAGATTACGCACCCACAAGTACGCTTCCCAGCCACTATATCCCTGTAAGCCGATTCTGGCATTAGCCAATGTTTGTGACTCAACATAACCAAAAGGTACAGTTCCTCCGGAACGTAAAGCATGAGTCCGGCTATTTGCTACGTTGGTATAAAAGTCTCCTTTGTAAGTGACATCCCCTCTAAAAAGTAAATCAGCATTTAGCAACGGCATTGCTAGCACATATTGGGCACTTAGTGCAGCATTACGTTTTGGTGCATCCGCTAACTGATTGCCTTTAGCATTTACACCATTAGGTAGGCCATTAGGAAAGTCTTCAAACTTGGCATTTAATACACCGGCACTAACTTGTAATTGAAGTCCAGCTAATGGCCGGTAAATCAGCTCAAGCTCCATGCCTTTAGTTGTGACTTCTGAAGCATTACGAATGCTGATCGAGGTACTACCATTACCTAAAGCAACAAACTGATTGATCTGATAGTCATCAAAGGAAGAGTGAAACATGGCAAAATTGGCAATCAGACGGTTATTGTAAAATGCGCCCTTAAGCCCCAATTCTGCGCTGCCAACTTGCTCTTTATCAAACTCTAGCGAGGCAGCTATGTCGGCATCAGTAACAAAGTCCAGATTATAACCACCACTTTTAAAACCAGTAGCATATTTCAGATAGCCATTCAGGTTCGAATTTAATGTAGCAATCAGACTAACACTGTACGACAGATCGTTATCGGTTCTCTTATCATTCAGCGCTGGCGTAGTGCTACCGATGCGGAAAATACCGGATGCACTGCCATCTAGCAACCAATTCACTGTTTTCGTTTCACGGCTATAACGCAGGCCTGTCGCAAGGTTAAAGCGCTCAGT
>CAZNXI010000059.1:0-13470 GCA_964577005.1 uncultured Rheinheimera sp. | reverse complement strand
CGCTCAGTTAACTGATAAGAAGTATTCCCAAACAATGCATAGCTATTGGTATCAACTTGGCCATCACTACTCACTTTAGTGCCGGGCACATTACCCACAGCTACAGACATAGCTCCGTTGATGGCATCGCGTTGCGCGTTGGCCTGCTGGCGGTAAAGATAAACACCAGCAACATAATTAAAATTATCAGTCGCTGGCGACACTAATTGAAACTCCTGCGAAAACTGCTGGTACTGATCACCATATTCAATAGTCATAAAATCAATCACAGAGTAATCGGTATCGTTACGATAAAAAATTTCTGAGTCTCGCCAAGCTGTGATCGATTTAAACTCATAGTCGGCCTTTTCATAGACCATTTCGATCGATCCACCGAGTAAATCGCGTTTTTCAAAGGTGTCACCGTTAGTCGCAATTTCATAATTACCTGCCGGTCCTTGCGCAGCAGTCAGACCAAAAGGATCGGTTAACCCCTTTCCCAAAAAGGACAAGCGTTCAGAATTTAAACCATCAAAACTGGCATATAACTGCCAGTTATCATTGAGTACAGTACTAAACTGCGCGCGGTAAGCCGAGGTATCACGTTCATTGGCTTTATTACCGGTGGCAAGGTTATCAATATAACCATCGCGGTTATTATGGCTTGCTGATAATTTTAATGCCGAATCGACAGACAAGGGTATATTGATTCTGCCCTGCAATTCGCGGGCACTCAGGTTACCAAAAGAACCGCTAATATAGCCTGCCAGAGTATCATCCGGACGCTCTGATATCAGGTTGATTGCCCCAGCTACAGTGTTTTTTCCAAAAAGAGTACCTTGAGGGCCGCGCAACACTTCTACTCTTGCAAGATCATAAAGTGCTTGATTCAGCGCCGGAGATTGTCCCAGATAAACGCCATCCAGATAAACTCCAACACGGGTGTCAAAACCAATATTACGGCTGTTAGCACCCACACCGCGAATCGTAACCTTCGAACCAAAATCTGTGCCTCGGGAAAAATCCATGTTCGGAATAAAATCAGCAATTTCGCGTAATTCGCTAATGCCACTTTGCTGGATATTATCAGCACTGAACGAAGTTAAGGCGATAGGTACTTCAGATAATTTTTGTGTTCGCCGTTGTGAGGTGACGGTAATCACCTCATATTCTGCTGTCTTACTTACAGACTCCGTTTCAGTTGTTGTAGATTCAGCCTGCTGTGCTTGGGCACAAATGGTCACGGAACCAACTAATAAAGTGGTCAGCAGGCTTAATGGTCTTGTGCGTCTGACTTGAGAAGGTGCTAATGAACTAGTCTTATTGTAAGGCATGTTATCTCCCGAGATAATCAATGTTATTATGTGTTGGTGGACGTTGACTAGCGACAGTACCTGCTGCTGCTACTACATCACAACACTGATATAAAACAGATTTACGGGAGATACTTCCGGCTTTGCAAATTGACAATGTTTTTTGTTATCAGCAGGTTTTCTGTTAAACTATTCATAGAATCGGCGCATAGTCAGCCAATAACCTTTGTGGAAAATAATGTTTACGCTGCAACATCTGCTGCAAAAAGAACTACAACTAACCTTGGGTAATGTCGGAATCTTACTCGGTGTCGCTTTTTGTTTTGGTTTAGCTTATTTTATCTGGCGTACTAATAGCAGCAACAAGGCTGCGCGCAATTGTATGGCCCTCCTGGTATTATCTATTTCTGTACTGGCACTGGTACATGTAGTACAGAGCGAATACCCCGCTTGGCAGCAGGCTGTCTATACTCTAGTGTCATTACAGATGACCCATGGCCCACTATTGTATTTATACACACGGTTTCAAACCGAATCCAGCTTTCATTGGCGGAATCGTTATCTGTGGCATTTTCTACCTGCTGTTCTTTCTGCTAGCTTATGGTGGTGGCAGCTGCCGTTGTCTTCAGAGCACCTCTTATGTATTAATTGTGATTTAGCGGCTAAAGCTGACTTACTGAGCCAAAATCGCAGCTTACACAGATATGCCGCTTGGCTATCCTTACTGGCATATGCGCTCTGGGTACTTCATATACTTAAACCTCACGAACAACGGATAAAAGCAGTTTACTCCGCAATTGAAGACGTTAACTTACGCTGGGTAAAAGCAATCGTATGGACAATTATTGCGCTAACATTGCTGGTGATTTGTGCCCGCTTATTGCACTTGGCTGGTCTAAGCAACGTTTTCACCGGAGCTGATATCCAGTTATTGGCGCCTTTTGCGGTAATCTTTATTATTGCACGCTATGGTGTGCGCCAAGTTGACATTCAGCTTGACCACTCACATCAGTTACCTAGTGAAGTAAAGGCTGAAAAAGCCGCTATCTCAGCTGCCTTATCAGATGTGAATGACTCCCATAATAACAACACAAGTCGAAAATACAAAACCAGCAGCCTGACTACTACCGATGCCGCTAAACTATGGCAACGACTTCAGCAATTAATGCAAAACGATGCACCTTATGAAGAGCCCGGTTTGAAAATTTCTGAACTGGCTGCAATGCTCGACGTACCGCAACATCATTTATCTGAAACCATCAACGGTTACGCACAGTTGTCTTTTTATGATTATATTAACCAGCTTCGACTAGAAGAAGCGCTACGCTTAATGTCAGAACCCGGACTAAACCTGTCTGTGACTGACATTGGCTTTCAGGCCGGTTTTAATTCAACTTCAACTTTTTTTAGCCAGTTTAAAAAACGTTACCAGCAAACACCAAAACAAATGCGTAAAACCCTACAAAACCAGCATAATAAAATTATGCCAGAATTAAAAATTACTACTAATTTGCAAATTCAGTAGAACTTTAGACATCAGCAGTTTATATCCTTGTCTCAAACCATCACAGGTGTTGCGTTGCAGCACTGATAATAAGAGAGGATCCAATGAAGCTGAAAACCGTTTGCTATATTATCGGCTGTGCTATTGCGCTACTAGGCACAATCTTAGTGTTTCGAACTTTAAATTATGTACCAACACCGCACACAGCGACAGCTGTAAATTTTCCAATCACTGTAGATGTAGAGCAAATCAGTGACCGACTGGCTCAGGCAATACGTTTTCAAACCATCTCGCAGGGAGATCGTAGCCAGATCAATTACCAAGAGTTTAACAATTTTAAGCAGTGGCTGGCAGAAACCTATCCTGCTGTACATCAACAGTTAGAACTTCAACTGATTAATGATTACACCCTGTTATTTCGATGGCCAGGAAAACAGGCTAATGCTGGCAGTATCTTACTGTCAGCACATTATGATGTGGTTCCAGTGGTTCCAGGCACTGAACAAGAGTGGCAACACCCGCCGTTTGCCGGTATCGTTGATGATACATATATCTGGGGTCGCGGAGCTTTAGATAATAAAGGTGCTGCTGTTGCCCTGATGGAAGCTGTCAATCTGTTATTATCGCAAAGCTTTAAACCAGTAAAAGATATTTATATTGCCATTACCCACGATGAAGAAATCGGCAGTAGACAGGGGGCTGCGGCTATTGCGGCCTATTTTAAACAACAAAATATCCAGCCAGAATGGTCTCTGGATGAAGGTTCTTTTGTACTACAAGATATTTTCCCCGGTGTAACGCAACCGGTGGCCAGCATAAATGTTGCTGAAAAAGGTTTTCTTACCTTAAATATGACAGCGCATAGTAAGGGGGGGCATAGTTCCATGCCCCCCCAGGAAACAGCGGTCAGTATTTTGGCGGCCGCGATCGTAAAACTGCGTTATGCCCCAGTTCCAGGTGGTTTGGATGGGATCAGCGCCGATATGTTTGATACACTCGGCCGGCATATGTCCTTTAGCAAACGGCTTTTATTTGCCAATCGCTGGTTGTTTGGTTCGGTGATTGAATCAACTCTGGCCAATACCGATGTCGGAAATGCTATACTGCGGACTACAACCGCTCCAACCATGTTATCTGGCAGCGTCAAGTCAAACGTGTTACCGATAACAGCCAGTGCTAAAATCAACTTCCGTTTGCATCCGCGGGATTCTGTTGAAGAAATTATCGCTTATGTCCGCAATGTAATTGACGATGAGCGTATCGTTCTAACAGCCGAACGATATACTGCTGCGTCACGTGTTTCCAGTAGCAACAATGAGCACTTTAATACAATTGCAGCGCTGACCCAGCAAAGCCATGGCAAGGTTATCGTGGTGCCAGGTTTAACGATTGCCGCCACCGACAGTCGCTATTATGAAAAAGCAGTACAAAATGCATATCGTTTTAACCCAATGTTACTGCGGATGGCAGATCTAAGCGGTTTCCACGGCACCAATGAGCGCATCAGCAAGGAGAATATGGCCAAAGCCACGCAGTTTTATGCACGCTTAATCATCAGTAGTAATGGCGCTCAGCCCGAATAAATAGAGATACTATTTGTCTCGACTCCTAACGATACTACACCACATAACTGATCCGAATTGATAACAGCTAGCTTCCCCTGCTGTTATCATTTTCAAACTCACAATTATGACGGTAAGCTTTGTGGTTATTATTAATTAATACTACTATGCTAAAATTAACCATGTCTCATCTGTGGCGCTTTATTGTTGTGTCTGTATACTTAACGCCCAATTTTTATACGGATGAAGATTAAAACCCTCCAAAACAATCAGGTAATCTAGGCAAAATAGCCACACCGTTCAAATTGTTCATGTTACTCAGAGGTCCATGACTGTTAAGAATATTACCTTGCCTGTATCTAGCATAGGCTATGTACAAAAGCGCTATGAGCGAAAAGCAGAAATTCGCCGACCGCGCCATAACCCTCATATAAATGTCTGGTTTTACTGCAAAACCGGACATCAAGCCCGGTTTATTTAAAACGAAATTATCGGTCTATAGGGCTAATTGTCCCTGATGAATGTTGACCGATGACATGTGTATATATTTGAGTTGTCTTCAAGTCCGTATGCCCTAACAGCTCTTGAACTGTACGAATGTCTGTTCCTGCTTTTAAAAGCTGCGTTGCGAAAGAGTGTCTGAATGTATGTGCGGTAACGTGTTTCTGAACACCTGACTTTATAACAGCGCTCCTCAATTTCTTTGTTAGGGACGTCCAATGCAAGTGATGGCGGCAAACATAACCATCTACTGGATGCTTACACCTGACAGATGATGGGAATATAAATTGCCACTTGAAATCGGAAATTGCGTAAGGGTATTTACGAGCGAGCCCTGGCGGGAGACTTGTTTTACCCTCACCTTCGCAAAGATCCTTTTCATGCAGATCACGTACCTTTTCAATATGCGATTTAAGGGGCTCAACAAGCTTTTCAGGTAACATCTTGACTCGATCTTTACCTCCTTTGCCACGAAATACATAGACATTCCTTGACTCAAAATCGATATCTTTAACTCTAAGCATTAATAGTTCTGCTTTTCTTAACCCGCAACCATACAAAGCGAAAACATCAGTTTATAGCTACCAGATAGCTGATTAATGATACTCATTGCTTCGTTATGAGATAAGACGGATGGAACCCGTTTAAGTGCGCGTGCCTTTATCGTATCAGGTAGTAAAGTAAGCTCTCTCTATAGAGATAAATGAAAACTATATAGTATTAATGGCCTCTAATAATAATTAGGTTGCAGAATCCAACTGAGTTTGAATACTCTAATTATTTTGTAAAACGGAGTTTTGTTTTAATCAGCCGATATCCTCCTACAAAGGAGTTAACACAAAAATTAGTTTCATACTAACTGCAAGGCGGCAAAGACCACCCTGCAGTAGCTAATCTAATGTTAAAAGTTATACCGCAAGTTAGCCGTTATAGCGCGGCGCTGGCCATAGAAGCAATCACCGCGGGCTAAGCAGGAGGTAATGACGGTTTTATCGGTCAGATTATGTGCCTGCAGGCTTAGTTGATAGTTACCAACGTTATAGCCTACCATCGCATCAACCAGTGTATAACTGTCGGTAGTCAATGGGGCATTCAGCACCATACCGCCCTGTTCAACATAAGCGGTACCATCGGAAGTTTCACCAACATAACGGACACCTGCGCCAAACTGCCAATTTTGCAGCACCACCGGACGCCAAGTAGCCCAGATCGAGGCTAAATGCTCTGGCTGTGCAGATAAAGTCGCACCTAGTTCACCCACACGGTTGCTTTTACTGACATAAGCGTCAATATAGGCATAGCTAGCGTAGATATCCAATTCATCCCACGCGAGCTGAGCTTCTAGCTCGATACCTTTAGAAGTTACCTCGCCATCTTGTACCCGGCCATTTGGATTAAGCACCTCAGGATCAGATACTTGCGCCGCCGATAAGTTGGTTGTACGATTTTGCTCGGTAATGTCAAAAATCGCTGCCGTCAGCAGATGTTCAGTGCCCTTGGGCTGGTATTTTAAACCGGCCTCCAACTGCTGACCTTTTTTAGGCACAAATGACTTACCGAATGCATCATTACCCAACAGCGGCTCGAATGACTCACTAACACTGATGTAAGGAGAGATACCGCTGTCAAAGAGATACATTAAACCTAAACGGCCAGTGGTGGCATATTGCGTAGTACTGCCGCCATTTTGAGGACTAGTGGTAGCTCGATCACGACGCAGCGCAACGGATATCAACCATTTATCGGCAATTTTCATGTTATCTTGCAAGTACACACCAGCTTGATAGGTTTTACTTGCTGGATTATCCGTAATATTGACCTCGGTAGGTAGATTCGCGACCTGACCGTAAACCGGATTGTATAAGTCTAGCAGGCCACCTGTTGCCGCATAGAAGCTGTCGTTATCAGTGTAAGCATTTTGATAATCAAATCCAGCCACCAGCGTATGCTCAACATTGCCAGTGTTTAGTTTTCCGTGCAGCTGCACATCGCTGGTTAAAGCGCGGGCGTCAGCATTGCTTAGATATACCACTCTGTTTACGCTGCGGTTATCGGCCTGCAAACGTGGCGGCCAGCCGTACATTGTATGGTAATCGGCATGGCTATCGCTGTAACGGCTACTTAGCCTAAACTGCCAGTCAGCGGATAAATCATGCTCAACTATCGCAGTAACCGCTACTTGCTCGGTATCGTATTTATCAAAACCTGGCTCTGAAACAAAACGGTTACTAGGAATTTGGCCAAATTCATTTGGTAAAATGGTGCCTCGATGCGGAAAGAACTGCGTGCTGGAGCCGGATTGATTCTGCTGGAAATTAGCTAATACTGTAACCTTAGTGACGTCGCTGGCTTGCCAACTAAGCGACGGTGCAACTACCACGCTGTTATCCGGTACAAAATCAGTTTGGGTATCGCTGTCGCGCCACAATGCCACCAAACGGCCTTGCAATGAAGCATCATCATTTAACGCTCCGGTAATGTCACCCGCCAGTTGTTTACGTGAGTAATTACCCAGCTGAGCCCATAGCTGGCCACTGGTAACCGGCTCAGGTTTTTTGCTCACTAAGTTAACAATACCACCAATAGAGCCCTGCCCATACAACACTGAGCTGGGGCCTTTTAAAATCTCAATTTGTTGCAACGCGTAAGGTGCAATTCGCACATTATTATAAAAACCAAATAGTGACTTTAAGCCGTCCAGATATTGCACCGGCGACACCCCGCGAATTTGCGCCCAATCTCCCCGGGTATCAAGACCATAAGGACCATTATACAGCCCAGAAACATATCCAAGAGCATCTTGCACTGTTAAGGCACCTAGATCGGCAATCCGCTCTTCAGTTAATACAGACACTGACAGTGGCGTTTCAATAATAGGTGTATCCGATTTCGCACCAGAGGCACTCACATAAGAGATTAAACCGCGCGAGCTTTTTACCGTGATGACTTCAACCGTATCTTCAGTGGTTACAGTTTGTTGCTGTGCATTGAGTGAACATGACATTGCGGCGGTGATAGCAGCAGCGAGCAATGAGTACTTCATTATAGGCAGTTCCTGTGGCTAGTTTGGTAATGGCGCAACAGCATAGATGAGAATGAGTATTAATTGCAAATATAGTTGATAACTATTTTTATTTGCATTAGTATGCGATGCATAGTTGAAGTACATTGATTTCTCACTAGGCATGGCACTAATGAAAAAACTCAGCAATCGTTTTTGGTTTCAGTTACATGGTTGGTTTTCACTGCCAATTTGGCTGATTTTTTGCTTTGTTTGTGTAACCGGCACTATTGCCGTCATTAGTCATGAACTCACTTGGCTCAGCAACCCAGCCTCTCGCGCAACTAACCCTGATAACCTTCCAGCGAAACCAGTTGCGGAGCTGGTAGCTGCTGTTGAGCGCGCTAACCCGACGGCAGATGTCACCAGCGTCATAGTGCTTGAACCCTACCTAGTGCATGCGGTTATTTTTTCCGATCACGACAAGCCACAAGCGATTGCTTATGTGAACCAATACAGCGGCGAGATCCAGCAAATAAATCAGGGTATTACATTTATTGGTTTTATACGCGGCCTGCATGGCTGGTTGCTGTTTCCGTGGCAAAGCAGCTATAGCGTCGGCTATTACTTAGTATCTGCAATGGCGTTAGTGATGCTGGGCGCGCTAGTTACCGGCCTTATCATTTACAAAAACTTCTGGCGCAGCTTTACGCAGCCAAAGATCCGCTTTAATCAGAGTAAAAAAACTATCCTTACAGATTTGCACCGCCTAGCCGGGGTTTGGTCTATCTGGTTTTTGTTGGTGATGAGCGCGACCGGCCTGTGGTATCTGGTGCAGGCCGTAATGTGGCATGCCGATATTGATCTAGAACCGCATACACCATTGGTAGCGGTAACAGATATTCCGGCGCAGCAAAGCGCTGCTCCAGTTAGCTTTGCAGATGCTATGCAGATTACGCAACAGCGCTTCCCAGACTTTCAGCCCAGTTATTTAATGTTACCTGAGCATAATCGAGGCATGTATAACCTGATAGGCGGCGGTGAGCATATCTTTTACGATAAGTACTCGTACAAACTGAGTATTAATCCCTGGACTGGCGACATAGCCTACGAAAAATCGCCTGAAACCATGACGCCCTTGCAAACCATAGCGCACATTGCCGACCCGCTACACTACGGTAATATAGGTGGCATCTGGACTAAGGCTATCTGGTTTTTGTTTGGCCTACTGCTGTCCGGCATGTCAATTACCGGTTTTATGATTTGGGGCAGCCGCACCGTTAAGGTAGTGCGCGAGAGCAAGAGTGCTGCTACGTTACAAGAGGTTAAGCATGGCAACTAAAAACCGTTTTTGGCAACGTCACAAATACAAACTAAATGGCCTGGTGTTGCTATTACCAATTTGGTTTTTGTATCAATCACTAACGCCAGAATCGCCAGCTGCCTGGCCAGTAAAACAAGTCGGCGCATTTGCAATATCACCTATGCCGCTTAATTTAGAGCCGCCCTATGCTCACCACGATAAGTTCGTTAAAGACTTTATGCTGATCTTTGACAAGGGCGATATCAGCGCTATACGACAGGGCTATTTAAACATTGGCCCCGTGGCTTTGCCGCTAGAGCAGTTGCAACAAGGCGAGGAAGGCATAATCCATGGCAGCCGCCATAGTCAGCACGTGCATGCCATAGCGCCAGTAGCTTTTGCTGCAAATGACAAAGTTTGGCTGACGCTGCAAACTTGGCAGGGTGAGCTACTAGTTACTAGTTGGGATTTGCCGCAATCCTTGGTGCAGCAAAACTAAGCATCAAGATGTAACACTAACCGCAATTCATCAGGCTGTAGATAGCCGCAACTGGAAAAGCTTTGTTACCTTAATGGGCGGCGTTTATGTTACGAGAAAATTCTACTTTTGACGTTTTACGCGATTGGCACAAAGAGCCTATTAAACAATAGTACTTTATGCCATTTATGAATCCAGCTAACCGCAGTTAATTATCTGTTAAGGAACAATAAAGTTTGTACACTAAAACGAATTTGGAATAATAAAGTTTGCACACTGAGGTCGGACACCTGTATCTAAGGAAAAGTCACATTATTCTCAAAAAATCAGCCTGTTTCTTGGGTTCCATTTCAGTTAATTGGCCAAAACTGGCAACAGGCCTTTTCGATATTCTGAAGAGTGCTCCCTGAGTTTTCATTTCTCAGAATTTTGGGTCTTCTTAATCCAATCAAGTGAGCATATGTCAAAAGCTTTTTCATTTCCACGGTTAAAGCCAGCCAACATACAAATTCAGGTGACGCCAGAGTGGTAACTGATTTGGGCGTTAAACTCAATCTGCAATTGTCACAAAAGCGCTATGAGCGAATTGCAGACGAAAAAATGGTAAATTTTTTCAAAAAACCAATGTCTGTAACGCTTGGACTGCGGACATTGGTTTTATGGAGGACAGCAGATGGATTGTATTAGTTTTTGGACGCAATGAACTATACTAATACAAACTTCTATTTGGAAAAGTGAGGGAGGTTCAATGATTATCATACCTACCGAAGCGATAGGCAGTATTCCTCGCCCTGAAAAATTGGTCAACGCCCAGCGTCAATTTGATGCGGGGGAGTTAGATGCAAAGACTATTCAAGCTTATTACGATGAAGCGACGATTGAAACGATGCGTGAACTAGAGGCGACCGGATCAACCATTATTAGTGATGGTGAACAGCGTAAAACCCACAGCTTCGCTAGTTACTCAGTCGAAGGGGGTAAAAATTTTGCGCCTGATGGGCTAGAGATTCCATTTCAAGATGGCCACATACGGCGTTTACCTCGTTTAACCGCTGGGCCATTTCGTTTTACACTGAACGCATTCAATACCTTGGCTCTAGCTAAAAAACACACACAGATGCCGATGAAGCAAGCCATTATCTCCGTGTCTGCATTAAGTCTATTTTATCCACCTGAAGATATCCCAGGCTATAGCCGCGAGGTTTACTTAAACGATTTGGTCAACGAACAAGAAAAAGAGATTCGAGGCTGCTTTGCCGCAGGAGCGAAAAAAATACAAATAGATTTTACCGAGGGACGTCTCGCAGTTAAGTTAGATCCAAGCGGTAGCATACTTAATAGTTTTATCGATTTAAATAACCGAGTTTTGGAGCGATTTTCTGCTGAAGAGCGGCAAATCATCGGTATACATACCTGCCCTGGCGCTGATCACAATTGTACGCACAGCGGTGATGTGGATTATGCAGAGCTATTACCGAGTCTATTTGAGCTTAAGGCCGGTAATTTTTATATTGCCATGGCGGCAGAAAAAGATCCTGATCGAGCGCTCAGAATTGTAGCCCGTTACTTAAAACCAGACCAACGTGCGTTCATTGGGGTCATTGATGTTAATAATCCGCATATCGAAACGGCAGAAGAAGTATGCGCGAGGGTACTTGCCGCAGCTCGTCATATCCCATTAGCGCAGTTAGGAACCACTGATGACTGTGGTTTCTCACCTTTTTGCGATGATGTTTCCACCTCACGCGAAACCGCTTTTGCAAAAATTCGTGCGCGTGTAGACGGCACAGCAATGGCCGCGAAGCTGTTGAGCTCATCACAATGAGGTGTATATGAAGAACCTGTCTGAGTTGAGTCTAAGCTTTGCAATTTTTGACGCCAATTTGCAATTACTGGATTGGAGTCAAGGTTTTGCTGAGGAGTTCGCCGATGCTGCGCCAATATTGGCCCCCGGCGTAAGTGCCAATGACATCTATTCTGCCTGCTTGTTGCCCGAGCGTGCCTTAGATTTTTCCTGGGCCGCCCATGCGAACTCTCCCAGCCCATTTGAGTATATTAATAATCGACAGTCAGTAAGGGTAACCCAAGAACTCAGTGCCAATGGTTGTATTTTTCGCCTAGCACAAAGCACAGCTCAAGCCCCTAAGCTTCACCCAAATCTGATAGATAGCAGCGCTGAATTGTTACGTTCAAGTGCCTTGCAGATATCGGCTACGGTACTAAAACAGCGCAATCAGGAAAAATCACACTTGAATGAGCTGGCGCTTAAGGACGGCCTAACCGGTGTGCCTAATCGTCGATATTTTGATGAGCTTTTAGTCAAAGAGTGGCAGCGATGCAAACGCAGTCAATTGCCTTTGTCGCTTATTTTTATAGATGTTGACTATTTTAAACGTTACAACGATTTTTATGGTCATACCCAAGGCGATCAATGCCTGAAAGCCATAGCCGATATCTTGAAAGCAAACCTTAAGCGTCCCGGAGATTTTTTAGCGCGCTATGGCGGAGAAGAGTTTGTATGTTTGTTACCAGAAACCGCTTTGCTAGGTGCCACTCAAAAAGCGAAGGAGTTAGAGTTAGCCGTGCGTGCATTGGCAATCCCACATGAAAAATCAGATGCTGTACCGATTGTTACCATAAGCCTTGGTGTGGCGACCGTACCGCAAGTGGTGAGCGACGATGCATCAGCGCTGGTGCAGGCCGCCGATAAATTGCTTTATGAGGCTAAAGCCAGCGGGCGAGCTTGCGTACGCGCTGCCAGTTGTTCCTAGATGCTCTTATTAAACACACTGGTATTGATTTTGACGATAGGTATCAATGACCATTAACACGACTGATGGTGCTACGCGGCAGGACCAACCACGCAAGGAGCAATGACAGGAATCGTTAGGGCAAAGATCGTTCCTTGGTCGATAACGCTGTGCATGGATAGTTGGCCGCCGAGCAGATTCAGCAGGTGCAAATATCCTGCTCTATTGTTATCAGCATCTAAATAAAAAACATAAAGTCTCTATCAGTAGTATTGCCTTAATCTCACCTTGGCTAGAGATTGGTGTAAAACCTGACGCGTATTTAAAAGCGAATCATAACGATTATTTGACGTATGCAATTTTAAAAAAATGGCAAGAAAGTTACTGTGATGAGAATCAACGTTGTGAATTAAACGAACTAACAAGTAACATTAATCTTACTCATTCTCCGAGGTTTTTTGTGCAGTATTCTTGTGCCGAAACCCTATCTAGCCAAGCGGAATGTTTTATTGATAGGGCTAGACAACATGGCATGAACATTCAAGTTAGCCAGCATCCAGCGCTTTTCCATATTTTTCAAATTATTGCGATGGATGCGCCAGAAGCAAGCAACGCTTTAAATGAGTTATGTTATTTTTTAGCAAGTGAAGCTACTGTTTGTTCCCTTAAAGCCAATTGATCTTATTTACTTTTTCTGCGACATCTCTTTATCGACTGGGAAGCACAAAAAAACAACCGAGTTTGATATTTAGATTAACAACACATAGCACACATTGGCATAATCAGCATTTGAGGTTATTTTAGATCAGGACTTGAATAAGCCGGTTGCGCAAGTAAAAGTCGCCTAACCTAACACACTTGGTATTTGCTAAAGCAATGACTGCTTTGAATTGTAAAGCAGTCATTTTTGTTGATTTCGTGGAATTTCCGCTTTTGGCACACAGGCGCTATTCGCTTTAAGTGAAAAACAGCCATATGCCAAGACCAAGCTAACTACTGCGTCACCCCCGTTGGAGCGAGCCGTTGAAAAATGGCGATTTGAGGTTTTAAGAAAACGGGTGTTTGAGCGATTCGACGCT
>CAZNXI010000058.1:4710-15618 GCA_964577005.1 uncultured Rheinheimera sp. | reverse complement strand
AGTAAAAGCAGTGAAGCGTGAGCAAAAAAAGCAGTATGTGCCGCTGCCCTATAGCCTATCGACACTGCAAATTGACGCGTCCAAACGCTTTAACCTAAATGCCCAAAAAACGCTGGATATTTGCCAGCAGCTTTACGAGCGGCATAAGCTGATTACCTATCCCCGTTCCGATTGCCGTTATTTACCAACGGGGCATTATGCAGAGCGTCATGCCGTCACCAGTGCTATTCGTAAAACCGCAGTGGTACTGGATAAAGCCGTTATTGAAGCTGACTTAAGCCTAAAAAGTAAAGCTTGGAATGATAGCGAAGTGGGTGCTCACCATGCGATTATTCCGACTTCAACCAGTATGGATGCCAGCCGCTTAAGCCGTGAAGAGCTGCAAATTTACGAGTTAATCGCCAGGCAGTATTTAATGCAGTTTTATCCGCCCTTTGTATACGCGGAGCACCAAATTGATAGCGAAGTCGCCGGTGGCCTGTTTATTGCCAAACAAAAATCAGTGATTGCGCAAGGGTGGAAAGCGCTACTCACGTCAGAAAGAGCGGGCAATAAAAACAATGAACAAGATGCCGACTTTGCGCCTAATCCGCTACCCGATGTTAAGCAAGGCGATGTGCTGCAATGCGTTGATGGCCAGTTGGCTGAAAAGCAAACCAGCCCACCTAAACACTTCACGGATGCTACCTTACTAGCTGCTATGACCGGTATCGCCCGTTATGTAACCGACCCAGAAATCAAGAAAATACTGCGGGAAACCGATGGTCTGGGTACTGAAGCCACCCGTGCCGGCATTATCGAATTACTATTTAAACGGCAATTCCTCACCAAACAAGGCAAAGAAATTCGGGCAACGGAAATTGGTAAAAAGCTGATCAACAGTTTACCCGAGCGCATGGTTGTGCCCGATATGACGGCACATTGGGAAGCACAGCTAGAAGCAATTTGCGAGAAACGGCTACGTTACAATGACTTTATGCTACCAATGGTTGACGGTTTAAAAGCGTTACTGGGGGAAGTGGATGCGCAAAAACAACACTTTGCAGGCTTAAACGGCCTTGGCAAAAATCCGTTTCAAAAACGCAAACGCCTTACAAAAAGGGGTCAGAGCTAATTTCCGTAGAATAAAATTTTTTCCTAGCTATTTCAGTATCATAGAATTCTGCTGCAATAATTAGCTCTGACCCCTTTTTAAATCACCCAAAAGGGTTATAGCGGGGAGAGGTGATACGCAGCAAAGCCTTGCTGTTCAAGGCTTGCCGCTTGATGCGTTAGGTTAACTTATCGAATGTGATGCTTTGTCCTATGCTGTGCTTAGGTGCTGGCATCTAGGTTTGGCAGTTGGCAGCGAGTGTTGTCTTTACTCGTGATCTGGCAAATATCGCCTACACTTGATTAGTGTCGTGTCAATTTAGACAGCCTGTTTTGAGATCCAACAAAGAGGATGCACAAATGATTTTGTTAGTGGGTGGTGAAAAAGGCGGTAGCGGCAAAAGTTGTTTGGCGCAAAATATTGCGGTTTATTTTTCCAGAGAAAAAAATGCGAATGTAATGTTGGTCGATTGCGATCCCCAACGTACCACGTCTGATTGGGTGCAAGAGCGCCATATGAATCCTAATCTACCTTGGCTAAATTGCGTACAAATGTATGGCAAAATCCGTTACGAGTTAAAAAGTTTGGAAATGCATTACGATCTGGTGGTGGTAGATTGCGGCGGGCAAGACAGTGTCGCATTACGCTCAGCGATGGTGGTTGCTAGCCATGTGTTGTTTCCACTTCGGCCAAAGCGCCGGGATTTAAAAACGCTGGAACATTTGGAAGATTTAGTTAGTGCGTGTAATGTTGTTAATCCAGAGATGATTGTCGGTTGTGTTTTAACACAATGCCCCTCGTTGCCTAACCAAGCGAATCGTATTTTGGATGCCAAAGAGGTCTGTAAAAGTTTTAATTTGCGTGTGTTAGAAAATATTACCTATAGCCGTAATATTTACGATGATAGCGAAGAAAAAGGGTTATCGGTTATGGATGTGGATAATGACGGTAAAGCATCGTCTGAAATCCGATCTATTATTGAAGAGTTACTGTCGATGAAGGCGATACAAGAAGATGGCGCTAAGCGACCTGAAGAAAAAATCTTTGCCGTCCAATAAAGCAAACTTTAATGTAGAAGCCTTTATTGATGATGCAAACAATTATGCCTTGGGGCTGCCGCAAATAGTCAGTTTACGGCCGCTACTGGCAGCGGAAGACACGGAAACCGCAAAGCTGCCGATGCGGCATGCGACCTTTACGCTGAGTGAGGAGGCGATTGCTGCCTTAGCAGAGCTAAGCGCCTTAACCGGTGAGTCTAAGTCGAAATTGATTCGTAAATTAATTTTGCGGGCGACCCAAGCTGTGCATATCGATTTAGCGCAGGTTGCCCCTCAAAAATCTACTGATTAACGGGTTAAAAACGCATAAGCGCTAAGGTAAGCCGTTTCCTGAAACGCTTTTAAACCGGTAGCTTTAAAATCTACCGGCAGGGGGTGGCGCTTAATTTGCTCTTTTAATGCGGTAGCCGACAACAGCGTTGTTGGGCAGTTATCAATCAGTTGCAGTGCCGCTTCTATTTTAAAGCCAACTGCCCCCCCTGCAAATTTACCCTTTTGTGGCCGCTCTTTAATGATCAGATGCTCAATTTTGTAATCTTCAATCAGTTTGCGCATGGCGAATTGAAACTTACGCATCTGCTCTGCATCATGATCTTGAGTCAGTACCAGCCTATTTTGCCGACAATCAGGCAGTGAAAATAACCCCTGATCTTTACTCATTAAGCAAAGAATGGCTTCGCTACCTTTAATTTCTATCCCGCATACGCGCATAAATAAATGTCCTGTTAGATACCGTCTAAACGGTGAATATATTGTTCTACAATAGCGCAGCTTTTTTGCAAAGGTTCGCCGAAGAGGACCGGGTCAAATTCTCTGTTAATACAATAACGTTGCCTAAATTGCGCTACGCTGGTTTTATCGGTGGCGACCCTAGCTAACAATTCTCGTTGGCTTTGACCTAATGTCTCACCTAAGGCTTTAAGTTCTTGTTGTAGAGTCAGCAAATCCTGATTATCAGCTTGCCAGCTGGCAGGTAGCATCATGACGACTTGCTCTACAAAAGCATCTCTGTAGGGTTTAATTGGCTCTTTATCCGAAAACGTTAATAGCAACAGTATAATTAAGGCAAACCAAAAGAATTTTTTCATATTCTTCGCCTAGTGTGTTTTGCTGAAATAATAGCGCTCATTCTAACGGAATTCTGTTACTTTGGGCATCTTTTGAATATTAGAATTATTTTATATCAAAGAAATCTGAGACAAGGCTGATATACTATAGATCTCTGCACACCCCAGCCGACAAATGTATGCTTTGAGGAATTATGGTGGATAAGCAAAAAATTGATGTAAAAAATATTCCAGTAGAGGTGCAGATTCATCGCCCTGCGGGGAATGCTGCTAAGAAATATGCCTCGCGTGATCGGATCTATGTACGTGCTGTCAAAGGGTTACACCAGAGTTTACGCCGCAATATGGGCTTTGTTTTTATGGCTCTGTTCTTTGTGTTGCCTTGGCTACAGTATGACGGTCATCAGGCTATTTTGTTTGATATCTTTGAGCAAAAATTCAATATTTTCGGCCTGACGCTATGGCCACAAGATTTTACGCTATTGGCGTGGATCTTTATGATCGCAGCCTACGCACTGTTTTTTGTGACCACCTTTTACGGTAGGGTGTGGTGTGGTTATTTATGTCCGCAAACCGTGTGGACCTTTATCTTTATGTGGTTTGAAGAAAAAATTCAGGGCACGCGCAACCAGCGTATGAAGCTGGATCAAGAGCCCATGAATTTTAATAAGTTTTGGCGTAAGGCGCTAACTCACCTTTGTTGGCTGGCTTTTGCCCTGTTAACCTCGTTGATTTTTGTGGGTTATTTTACACCGATAGGCCCGCTGTTTTTAGATTTCTTTACCTTGCAAGCCGGTTTTTGGGCGGTGCTGTTTGTGCTGATTTTCACCTTTTGTACCTATGGCAATGCCGGTTGGATGCGCGAAATTATGTGTACCCACATGTGTCCTTATGCGCGCTTTCAATCAGCGATGTTTGATAAAGATACCTATACTGTAACCTATGATGAAAAACGCGGTGAAAACCGTGGCCCACGTAGCAAAAAAGACGCAAATTATAAAGAAAAAGGCTTGGGCGACTGTATCGATTGCAATCTGTGTGTGCATGTTTGCCCCACTGGGATCGATATTCGGAATGGCTTGCAATACGAATGTATTAACTGTGGTGCTTGTATTGATGCGTGCGACGATACCATGGAAAAAATGGGTTACCCGAAAGGCTTGATTAGCTATACCACTGAGCACACCCTACAGGGTCGCCCAGCGAAAGTGTTCCGTCCGAAGCTGATTGGTTACTTCCTGGTACTCGTGATTGTCTGTATTGCGTTTGTGATTAACCTCTCCATCCGTAAACCGCTGGAGCTGGATATTATTCGCGATCGAGGCGCCTTATTCCGTGAAACGCCAGAGGGCCTGATCGAAAATACTTACACCTTGAGTATTATCAATAAGTCGCAGCAGGAAAAAACCTTTGTGTTGTCAGCCACTGGTATCGACAAAGTAAACTGGTTAGGACCACAACAAGTTACCTTAGCTGGCGGTGAGAGTCGCAATGTGGTGATTAGTTTAGCCTTGGATCCCTACTATGCGACAAAGCCGGTGCTAGATTTAACCTTTAGTGTGCATGATGCCGCTAAGCCAGAGATGAGCGTATCCCAAGGTAATAAATTCTTTGCTGGTCGCTAACAGCATGCAGCGTTTTGATTTTTCAACGCTGCAGCCCGATTTAATTCTCGATGCGTTGCATCATTATGGCCTGGACGTTAGTTCAGGCCTTTTGGCGTTAAATAGCTATGAAAATCGGGTTTACCAATTTAGCGCCTACCGGGATGGTGGCAGCCAACCGCAAAAGCTGGTGGTGAAATTTTATCGGCCGGAGCGTTGGTCTGCGGCACAAATTATCGAAGAGCACCAATTTGCATTTGAGCTGGTTGAGGCCGATATCCCAGTTGTGGCGCCGTTGTTATTTGCCGGCCAGAGTTTACTCGAGTATCAGGGGTTCCTGTTTACGGTCTTTCCCAGTCGCGGCGGCCGTACCTTAGAAATTGATAATGATGATCAACTAGCCTTGTTAGGGCGCTTTCTGGGCAGAATGCATTTAATTGGCCAGAAAAAGCCTTTCGCTGCCCGTCCGGCACTGAGTATTGAGAGTCATTTACGGGATAGTCAGCAAGTACTGGCTGATCTGGATTTAATTCCCCAATATTTACGGCCAGCCTTTGATTCGGCCTTAACCCAAGTGATTGCTGAAGCTAGTCGCCAATATCAGCCTACTCGTCTAATCCGGCTGCATGGTGATTGTCATGCCGGGAATCTGTTTTATACTGGCGAAAGTCCGTTCTTTGTTGATTTGGATGATTGTCGAACAGGGCCTGCTATGCAGGATATTTGGATGATGCTCTCTGGTGATCGACAACAGCAACGCTTGACGTTAGAGCTGATGCTGGAAGAATATGAACAGTATTGCAGTTTTGATCTGGTTGAATTAAAACTGATCGAGCCACTGCGTGCCATGCGTATGGTGCATTACATGGCTTGGCTAGCGCGCCGTTGGCAAGATCAGGCGTTTGTGATGAACTTTCCTTGGTTTGCGACAGACAAATACTGGGAACAGCAGTGCTTGGCGTTGAAAGAGCAGCTGGCTTTGCTCCAGCAACCAGTGTTAAGTTTAACGCCTGACTATTAATGGTATTTAAGCTGGCTAGTCGCAGATGCTGCAGATAGCGTTATAGGCAGGGTATAACGCATTTTCTAGCTTAAGAAAGACAGTTAAACAGAGGAAAATAAATGAATAAGTGGTTAGTAGCAGCGGCAGCTGCTCTGTTGTTACCGTTAGCGGCTATGGCGAATAATTTTCAGCAAGGTAAACATTACGATGTCATCGCTGAGCAGAAAACGGCAAAACCGGAAGTAAAAGAGTATTTCTCGTTTTATTGTGGTGGCTGCTTTGCATTTGAGCCTACTGCCCAAAAGTTAGCGCAAAGTTTGCCCGAGAACGTGGAGTTTAAAAAATTCCATGTCGATTTTATTCGTGCCGCTGCGCCAGAAATTCAAAACGCTTTAGCGCGCGCTTTTGTGTCAGCAAAAACGCTAGGTAAGGGTGATGAAATGGTCGCGGCCATTTTTAACCAGATCCATAAAAGTCGGGTACCCTTTCGCTCAGAAGCCGATATTCGTAGTTTAGCCCTCATTAATGACATGTCCGCGGAAGAGTTTGACCGCGCCATGCGCAGTTTTTCGGTACGCGGTATGGTGGGCCAAATGGCGAAAGAGCAGGAAGAGCTGAGTAACCGTAAGGTGCTAACGGGTGTGCCTATGCTTGTGGTGAACGGTAAGTACCGTATTAATAACAGCAGCTTGAATCAGCGTAACTTACAAGCAGAATTACAAGCGTTAGTAGAGTACTTGTTAGCAAAAGACTAGATTTTTTAGCATAGCAATCAGTAATAAAAAATTAAAAAACCCCAGAGCGGCGCAGCCTATCTGGGTTTTTTTTAATTATAGTAGCTGCTAGTAGCGTTAAAGCCGCGAGATTATTCTGCGATTTCTACTGCGGTAGGCACGAGCTGATAAGCATCTGCTTTGCCTTCACCTTGTGGCCATACTTTGACCACGCCAGTGGCATATGCAGTTTTGCCTTTAGCGGTTAAAGGAAACACCATATCGCCATCCCGTACTTTGATTCGAAAGCGTGGCTCATTTTCAGCCGTCGCCAAGGTCATCCAGCAATGTTGTTTGGTACAGACGCCTGTGACTTCGCCCGCCACCGTGACCTGTTGCTCTAAATAAGTTGCAGGAGCAGCTAAAATACTTGCTACAGCAGTAACCTGCTGTTTATTTACGGCATCACCAAAGGTAACCGGCGCGGCAAAGGCGCTGCTGCTCGCGAGTAAAAGAGTAAAAATTCCGACGGTTAATTTCATTATTGCCACCATTAATAAGAGTAATACGCATTTGTATCTTGCCATGCGGTTAATCATGCAAGCAAGCGGTATCTGAACGGTACCAGATCATTACGGCAACCAAGCAAACTATTGTAGCTTGCAGTGCTTGGTTGCCTTTGAGATCAGCTTAACGGGCGCCTGGTTCAGCGAAGCGGGTCATCCAGTCTTTAACTTGGTTATACCAATAAATGGAATTATTCGGTTTTAGGATCCAGTGGTTTTCGTCTGGGAAGTAAATCATCCGTGATTCTACACCACGGCTTTGCAAGGTGCGGAATAATTCAAAACCCTGACCAACAGGTACGCGGTAGTCTAACTGACCATGAATAACCAGCGTTGGGGTATTAAAGTTACCGGCAAAGTAGTGTGGTGAAATGCTCTTATAGATTTCTGGGTTATCCCAGTAATTACCAAAGCGGGTAGAGTGTACCGCAAAGTCTGCCGCCATTTGCGAATACATATTGTATACCGCTGCATGGATTAACAGCGCTTTAAACGGATGCTCAGTGCCTAGTAAAATCGAGGTTAAGTAACCACCATAGCTGGCACCACCTGCTACCATGCGCTCGCTATCAATCCACGGTTGATTTTGGAACCAGGCAGTCGCTGCTTGAATATCCGCCAGTGGCTTAGTGCGCCAATCCGGGTTAATGGCATCGGCAAAGTCTTGTCCAAAACCGCTCGAACCATGGAAGTTTGGCCAAGCCGTTACGTAACCCCAAGACGCGAAGGTTTGCGCATTCCACCGATAGCTAAAACTGTCGGTAATGGCATTGTGTGGGCCACCATGAATTAATAGGAATAGCGGATATTTCTTCGATTTATCAAAACCTGCTGGGTAATGCACCCACATTTGAATGTCGTTACCATCAGCACCTTTGTAAGTTACTGATTCATAGGTACCCAGTTCCGTTTGCGCTAACAGTTCATCGTTAAAACTATCTAAACGACGGGTGTTGCCATTGCGAGCATCTACCGTGACTAAACGCGCGGGGAATAAAAAGCTTTCATTGGTCGTTACTAGCGTATTTTTGCCAGCTAATGCTGGGCTGCCAAAGCTGGTGTCTTTGGTGATAGCACGCTGCTTACCATTACGGGCATCGATATGGTACAAACGGCTGGTTGCTGCATCATCAACGCTGGCATAAAAACCACGGCTGTCGGCGCTCCAGATAAAGTTATTCACCGAGCGATCCCAGTTAGTGGTGAGTTCGCGAGTGGTTTTGGCGGCTAGGTCATACACCATTAAGCGGGCGGTATCGGCATAAAAGCCATGGATACGCTGGCGGCTAAAGGCCAGGCTTTTGCCATCTGGGCTAAAGGTTGGGCTGCTATCTGGTGCCTGATTATCAGGGGTGATATTGTCTGCTTTATCGCTACCGATAGCGGCTAAGAAAATATCGATTTTCGGATCTACGGTATTGCTAGAGCCATTCGCATTAAAGGCAATATAACGCTCTTGTGGGTGAATATCATAGCTGCTGGCGCCTTGGCTTGAGCGCGGTAATTCTAAACCCAGTGGCTGGGTAACTGGCTGTACCTCGCCACCTTTGGCGGCAATACGAAATACATGCGCCTGGCGGTTTTCATCAATCCAGTGATCAAAATGTGAATACGGTAAGGCATTCCACTGCCAGGCCGACATTTTTTTGTCTTTGTTGGCTTTTAGCTGGGTCGCCATTTCTTCCCAGCTTTTACCTGGCCAAACCCGGCTGATAAAGTACAGGTGCTCGCCCACCCATTTAATGCCGTATACGCCGGTCGGCACTTCGGTTAAGCGCTGTGCTTCGCCTGGTGTGGTTAAGGGTAATATATAAATCTGGCCAGCATCGTCTTTATGGCGCTGGCTGATAAAGGCTAAGGTACTGCCATCTGGCGAAAAGGTGGCTTCGCTGGCGCGCATACCGTCAACAGTCAGCGGGCGCTGTTGTTTGCCATCGGCGCTAAATAACCATAAACGGGTATGGCCTTGATCGGCTTTGACATCAAAGCGGGTAACAGGGGCAACAATAAATTTGCCATCTGCTGAGGCAACCGGTGAGCCAATGCGCTCAAGTTGCCACATACGTTCAATACTTAAACTTGTGTCTTCTGCGTTACTTGCATGTGCCAAAAATGGCAGCAATACAAACAACAGCAATAGCTGTAGTTTTCTCATTATAAAACTCCGGATGGTAAGGGATATTCTTCTTTTGTTGCATAGGATGTTAGCATAAACAACAAGATTATCATGAGATTTTGCCGCAGCGGCATGGATACTAGTCGGAAATATGGTAAATCTGGGTAAAAAATAGCGGATCTTGTTTAAGCACAAGTTGCCAGGTGTTTTTCACGCTACACTGGCTTTAGCAAGCTAATTTTTAACATGCACTTTGAATCTGCAAGGCAAAGCAAAGGAACCTATGATATGCAAACTCGTTTAAAGAAAACGCTAAGCGCTGTTGGAATTTGGTGTTGTTTAGTGCCAAATTGGGCATTTGCCACCACAGTACCTGACGCAGTGGCAAGTGATCCGGCAGCGCTAGGCTGGATGCAAGGCGCACCACCACCAGCGGATAAACAAATCCGCTTTGATGATGGTAGTTATTTTCAATTTCCGCAAATGCGTTGGAGCGTGGCTAATTTTCGGCAGCTGATGCCAACCGTTAATGTAGCGCGGGGTTTGGCGTCTGCTCAGCAGTTACCCACACAGCTTGATGCGGGTATAGACAAGCTGACTTTTTTCCCCTTGGGGGCTGATCAGCCTATCAGTTGGCAGCAATCGCTGCTGGAAAATTATACCGACGGTATTGTCGTGCTGCATCGTGGCCAAATTATTTATGAGCGTTATTTTGGTGTGTTAAACGACATGGGCCAGCATGCAGCTATGTCGGTGACCAAAACCTTTACCGGTACTCTGGCGGCGATGCTGGTCGCTGAAGGTGTGTTAGATGCTAACGCCAGAGTGGATTCCTATGTACCAGAGTTAGCTAAGTCTGCTTTTGGCAGTGCTACGGTGCGCCAAGTTATGGATATGACCACCGGCATTCGCTTTAGTGAAGATTACAGCGATCCCAATGCTGAGGTCTGGGCGCATGCTAATGCCGGTAGCCCCTTACCAAAACCGAAAGATTATCAGGGGCCGCGCTCTTATTTTGAGTTTTTGCAAACGGTGCAGGCCGAGGGCAAGCATGGCGAAGCCTTTCATTATCGAACTGCCAATACCGATGCCCTTGGCTGGGTGTTAGCGCGGGTTACCGGTAAAAATGTGGCGCAGCTGTTATCGGAACGCATCTGGCAAAAGCTAGGGGCAGAGCAAGATGCCTATATGACGGTTGATAGCACCGGCACACCCTTTGCCGGTGGCGGTTTAAATTTGGGATTGCGTGATTTAGCCCATTTTGGTGAGCTGGTGCGCAACGATGGCCAAGCCAATAGCCAGCAAATTATACCGGCCAAAGCGATAGCCGATATCCGCCAAGGCGGCGATAGAGCTAATTTTGCCAAAGCAGGTTATTCGCTGTTACCCGGCTGGAGTTATCGCAATATGTGGTGGGTGACCCATAATCCACACGGTGCCTTTATGGCGCGTGGCGTACATGGCCAAACCTTATATATCAATCCTACTGCAGAATTAGTCATTGCTCGCTTTGCCAGCCATCCCACGGCAGGAAATGCCGCTAATGATCCTACGTCCTTACCTGCTTGGCAGGCACTGGCGGATTATTTGTTAGCGCAAGAATAACCCAGGCGGCTTAGGGCGTGTTGACGTTTGCTGGTTGCTTTTGCAGCTGGGTGGCTGGTATTTATACAAGGCAGAGCTTGTGA
>CAZNXI010000058.1:0-4700 GCA_964577005.1 uncultured Rheinheimera sp. | reverse complement strand
AAGCGATAACGCAGTAGAAATGCCAGCCACACGCCGCCAGAAGAACAAAAACTAACCAGCAAACGTCAACAAGCCCTACTATCCTCAGTCTGGCCAATACCAGGCTGGGGTATTTAACAAGTTAAGCTCAGGGATCGTTGTGGCGCCTTGCTCTTTTGTCAAAGCAAGATGCTGACAGCGGGGATCGGCAGTTAATAAACTAATCAAGGGTTGGGCATGTGACACCACCCATACTTGGCTATATCGGCAAGCATGTTGAATCAACTTGGCTAAGGCTGGTAATAATTCTGGATGTAAGCTGGACTCTGGCTCGTTTAATACCATCAGAGCAGGCGGTCTGGGAGTGAGTAACGCTGCTACCCATAGTAGATAACGTAAAGTGCCATCTGACAGCTCCATAGCTGTTAAATGCCGTTTAAAACCAGGCTGAAAAAAGTGTAAATGAAAATAGTTATCTTGCGGCACGATAGCAATGCGAGAGCCCGGAAAGGCCAGATCAATAGCCTGATTTAACGCAACAACATCGCCGATTTCAATAATAGTTTGTAGGGCTGAGGCTAAGTTATGGCCATCGTGATGAAGTACGGGCGTTCTGCTACCACAATGAGCTTGCCGAGCTGGTGCTAAGGGATCGGTGCGGAAATGATCGTAAAATCGCCAGCTGCGAATATATTCCCGTAGGCTAAAGACTTCTGGTGTGCTCACCGGATCTGCAACTTGATCAAAGATGCTGTTATACGAAGGGCAATGCTGCTGTAGTATCTGCCAGCCATGCTGCTGGCTTTTAATCAGAGCGCCTTCGCGCAGTATTAAACCGCTGGCGGGGCGATAGACAGCACCATGCCACAGGGCTTCAAACTTAAGTTCTGGTTCTCTACCGAACAGCGAGTGAGAGGGCAAAGGTAAACCCAAAATGGCCGCATAGCTATAGTCATCGGTACTAAACCCCAGCCTTAAGCGTTGATAGCGCTCAGCTTGCCTGGTTGGCGCTTTTTGTTTCTCGCCAGCCCAAAATACCGAGTCTAAGCCGCCTTCTTGAGCAATAGCTTGGGGTAAACCTGTTCCAGCGGCGCTGGCTAATAAACGTAACGCCTTATACAAATTTGACTTGCCAGCACCATTAGCGCCAGTGACTAAGTTTAACTGGCCTAATGGCAGCACCAGCTTAATGATGGAGCGATAGTTTTCAATCGCTAGGGTAGTTAGCATAGCGGCTCATGTTATAGATCAAAGTGTTTGCTAACATAATAAGCTATAACGCCATCAAGAAAACATGCCGGGCATTAATACGTGTTTAACAATGTCTTAGGCTACAATAAAACCAGTCTCATTTAATCTATTCGAGATATTTAAATGTCTGATTTACAGAACGATATTGCTGTGCCGCATTCCTGGTTCGAGGATATTATGGCCATTGTGGTGAGTACACTGCTGATCTCCTTTGCGGTATTACTGTTGCGGCAGGCTGGTGCTTTGACCGGTGGCACAGTAGGGTTGGCTTTTTTAGTGCATTATTTGTCTGGCTGGTCTTTTGGTTTATTGTTCTTTTTGTTTAATTTACCCTTTTACTATCTGGCCATTCGCCGTATGGGCTGGCGCTTTACTATTAAAACCTTTATTGCCATAACGCTGGTGTCGCTTTTTTCAGATTTTCATCAGCATTTTATTCACTTTGATAAACTGCAACCGGTCTATGCGACCTTATTTGGTAGTTTAATTATTGGCTTAGGTTTAATTGTATTATTCCGCCATCGTGGCAGCTTAGGTGGGGTAAATATTTTAGCGCTCTATCTGCAAGATAAATACAATATCCGCGCAGGTAAGCTGCAAATGGCGGTTGATCTCTGCATTGTGCTCGCAGCCTTGTTTGTCGTAAGTTGGCCAATGCTGTTAGCCTCCATCGGCGGCGCCATTATTTTAAATTTAGTGATTGCCATGAACTTCCGCCCCGGGCGTTATAATGCCTGAAAAATCTATCTCTACTGGGGGCAAGTGGCTTTAGCAACAGAGAGAGGCTTGGATGCACCGCGTATTGGTGTGCCTCTATTTTGCTTATCGGCAGCTCAATAATGAAAAAATAGGTTATTTAGTCCAGCTTATGACACAGTTGTAGTTGTCATGTCGGATGCTTCAGTCTCGTTCAACTTAGCCCAGGCTGCTTTGATTTTATGCAGTTGTACCAGCATCACCAAAGTAATGATCAATCCCAGAATAATATTTCCAGTTGTGAGTAGGCAATAAAGATGATGGGCTAAACCAAGATAGCTAAGGATTAAACAGCCTAGTAATCCCCAGTTTTTGCCTTGCAACAGACCATAAACGCTTGCAATAACGGGCACAAAAAAGAGGCTCATAATGAGAAAGTAGCTTGGTGTTCGCTCTACATTGATAGTAATAAAGTCGGGCGGGGCACTGGCAAACCAATAAATGCTTACAACAAAATAAGTCAGGCTATAAAATACTAACGCAAGTATGCAGAAAAACTTAAACCAGCCAGGAATAAGTTGGCGCTTTTTGGCCAACACTAAGGGTGAGTTAGGGTTGAAAGTGTGCATCTGACATCCTTGTTGATAAATTGTGAAAAGTATAGTGGGTATAATTTGAGCTGTAAATATATAGCGAGCTGTAATAAAACTGGCGGATATTTTATTTAAGCTTTTCGTAAAGTGTTTTAGGACAGTTTGTATGAATTTAGCCGCACAATTACAGCAGCTTTCTGCCTTGTTGCAGTCGTTTTCTTTTGGTATTGGCGGCAGTTGCTTACTTTGGCAGCTGGGGCTGGAAGCACAGCCTGGTGATATAGATGTAGTATGCCGTGAAGAAGATTTCGACACCATTTGCCGGCTGTTAGCTCAGCACTATCAGCCAGAAACCGTTACCCTGCATGCCGATTTTGTTACCCGCTATTTTGCCCGCTTTAGCCAGCCGGGTGCGCGCGATATTGAATTGATGGCTGGCATCGCTGTACTGCAACAGGGCCAGCTAATTAAGTGGACCTTTCAACCTGAGCGCTGCTTTTGGCAAGACAACATGTGCTTTATGCCCGCCAGCGACTGGCTTGAGCTGTACGGCTTGTTTAACCGCCCCAAGCGAGTGGAAACGTTAAAGCGGTATTTGGCAGAGTAGGTTAATTATACTCTTCGATGCAAGCTCTAGAACTAAAAATCCCACCGTTACTTTTAATGGTGATATTTGCACTGTTGATGTGGCTAGTATCGTCGCTAATTGCGCCATTCTTTGCGCAACTGGCGCTACCGGCAACAGGTGCGGCGTTGGTTATAGTGTATCTGGCAAAGTGAGCTGCTTAGCGTCTATGGTCTGATAATTTATTTGGTTTCAGTGTTAATTCAAAACCACATGCTTGTGCATATTTGGTCAGTGTGCTCCAACTTGGATTGGCATTACCCCTTTCTAAACGGCTGATATTGCTCTTTTGGGTGTGCATTATCTCAGCAAGCTGAGCCTGAGTAAGTCCTGCATCAGTTCGCATGGTAATGAGCTGATCAATAAGTTTGAATTCGCCTTCTAATTGCTCATACTCTGCTTTTACTTCCGGATTGGATAAGGCTCGCTGTTTTAACTGCTCTAAATTCATACCTGTTGAACCTCTTTTTGTCTCTGCCGGGCCAAAGCTAAATCGGCCGTTGGCGTCTTTTGCGACTTTTTAATAAAGGCATGTAAAACGTAAATATGTTTGCCTTGTAAATAGCAAAATAGCCCTCGTCCAATCCCTTCTTGTGCTTTTGCCCTAATCTCAAATAAACCACCTCCCATCGCTTCAGTGTGAGGTGGTCCGAGGTTTGCCCCATGTTTTTCCATAAGCTCCAGTAATTTGATCATTCTGGCTTGGATCTTCGGCGGCATTGCTAGAATTTGCTCATCTACTCCATGATAAAAATCAATTTTCCAGTTCATGATTACTCGCTTGTTATCGTATATGATAACTGGCTGGGTGTGCTTTGTCTAATTTTCAGACAAAAATTACCCCAACATCGGCTTTAAATATTTCCCCGTATAAGACTTCTCACAGGCTGCAACTTGCTCTGGCGTACCAGCAATCAGGATCTCCCCGCCACCACTGCCGCCTTCTGGGCCTAAATCTATTACCCAATCTGCGGTTTTTACCACGTCGAGGTTATGCTCAATCACCACTATGGTGTTGCCGTGATCGCGCAGCCGGTGCAGAACATTCAGCAGTTGCTGGATATCGTAAAAATGCAGGCCGGTGGTCGGTTCGTCCAGAATATACAGGGTTTTTCCGGTATCACGTTTACTGAGTTCGCGCGCCAGTTTTACCCGCTGTGCTTCACCGCCAGACAAGGTAGTGGCCGACTGCCCCAGCTTAATATAGCTTAGCCCCACATCCATCAGTGTTTGTACTTTGCGCTTAATGGCTGGAATGGCTTCAAAAAAGCTCAGCGCATCTTCTACAGTCATATCCAATACTTCGTGGATATTTTTGCCTTTGTATTTAATTTCCAGTGTTTCGCGGTTGTAGCGTTTGCCTTTACAAACATCGCAGGGTACGTAAACGTCGGGTAGAAAGTGCATTTCGACCTTTAATACGCCATCGCCCTGACAGGCTTCACAGCGCCCACCCTTAACGTTAAAGCTAAAGCGACCTACCTGATAACCGCGCGAGCGGGCTTCCTGAGTGCCGGCAAACATTTCACGTACCGCGGTAAAAATACCGGTATAGG
>CAZNXI010000057.1:0-15633 GCA_964577005.1 uncultured Rheinheimera sp. | reverse complement strand
AATTAACGCAACATCTGACAGAGCAACGTAAAGTACAACGTAAAGCTGAGCGGGATATTGCAGATTGGCTGTATACCGAGTATCTACACCAATTTATTGGCAGTGAACAAGGCTTTGTTGCAGAGATTATGGATATCAACCGCGCGGGGATCCGCGTGCGTTTAACCGAAATCGGTGCAACTGCCTTTATGCCGCTCAGTTTGCTGAGTTCAGAAAGCCAACCGATCGTAGCAAATTGGGAAGACGGTCGTTGTTACCAGGGTGAAACCATTGTGTATGAACTTGGACAACCGCTAAAGGTACGGATTTTCAGTGTTGATAATGAAAATCAAGCTATTACTGTAACCTTAGCGACAACTGGTTAACCGTTAACGATCTTCTCTGCCGCCACAGCAGTAAGGTTAGCAACAGCCCTGATTTTAAACAGATCAGGGCTATGCCATCATAAAAATGTCATGTAGCAGCACTACACTAAACTTTTTAACTACATGAAACGGCTATGTTATTACCTACCCTACTGTTATTGACCTTACCGCATGCTGAATTGGGTCCAAGACCCGCCTATTTAACTGATTTATTACCGGCAGGCGATCTTAAACATGCCCTGAGTCAATGTCTGCAGCAACCCGCACAGCGGCATAATTTTTCAATTGGTCATCGTGGTGCACCGTTACAATTTCCAGAGCACAGTAAGGCTTCTTATTTAGCGGCTATCCGGATGGGCGCCGGTATCTTAGAGTGTGATGTGACCTTTACTTCCGACAAACAATTAGTCTGCCGGCATGCCCAATGCGACTTACACCAAACTACCGATATCTTGCTAAGACCCGAGCTGGCAGCGAAATGTACCACCCCATTTAGCCCAGCAAGTAGCGGCCAGCCCGCCAGCGCCACCTGTTGCGCTTCAGATATAACTGTCGCTGAATACAAAAGCCTCTGTGCGAAAATGGATGGCGTTAATCCTGCGGCAACCACTGTTGCAGACTATGTCAAAGGCAGCCCTGCTTGGCGTACCACTTTATATGCCCAGTGTGCCGCGCCCTTAACGCACCAAGAAAGTATTGCACTGTTTCAAGCGCATGGCGTGATGATGACCCCTGAGCTAAAAGCACCAGAAGTTAAGATGCCCTATCAAGGCAACTATACACAGCAAAATTATGCGCAGCAGCTGATTGATGACTACAAAGCCGCTGGCGTTACGCCAGATCAGGTCTGGCCGCAATCTTTTCATATTGAAGATATTCGTTATTGGCTTAAACACGAGCCTGAGTTTGCCAAACAAGCAGTATTTCTAGATGCCCGTGTTGAAGCTGACGCTTATGACGCCAGTAATCCGCAGCTACTCAGCCCCAGTTTTACCGAGTTAAAAGCTGAAGGTGTCAATATTATTGCACCACCACTCTGGGTCTTGGTTACGGTAGAAAACGGCCAAATTGTGCCTTCAGCGTATGCCAAAGCCGCCAAAGCTGCGGGTTTACAGCTGATCACTTGGTCGTTAGAGCGCTCAGGCCCTTTAGCGAATGGCGGCGGCTGGTATTATCAATCGATTGCCGAGGTGACCAGTGATGATAGCGTAACGCTGCAATTATTGGATGTGTTAGCCAGACAAGTTGGCGTGATCGGCGTATTTTCAGATTGGCCCGCTACGACTACTTTTTATGCTAACTGCATGTTACAACATAACAAATAACGTGAAGATTTAATCTAAAAGACATTTATCTGTAAGATTTACGTAATAAAACATCTGCACACTAGCGCCCCATCATGCTGGCCTTACCAGCATGATGATAATTAAAATCATAATCGCTAGTGGAGAATTCTGTGCAAACTTTTAAAGCCAACTTACTTACCTTAGCCGTACTAAGTGCCATCAGTTTACCGGCACACGCTGAATTGCTGGCCAATGAGGCAGCTGAAAAAGAAGTAGAAGTGATTTCAGTACTGGGTAAACGTGTTAGCTATGCCAATAACACTACCGACGAAAGTATGAAACTTGCCAAAGCGCCTATTGGCAACGTGATGGATCTTATCGACAATCTGCCTGGCATTAATGTTGGCCAAGGTGACGCCTTTGGCGGTGATGATTACACCACGACGATTAGCATGCGTGGTTTTGTGATTGATCGCGCCGATCAGCAATTAGGCATTACGATTGATGGTATCCCAAATGGCGGCTCAGCTTATGCCGGCGGCAGTAAAGCTAACCGTTATTTAGATGTTGAAAACACCCGTTTGGTAGAAGTAGGTCAAGGTAGCGCCGATATCGCCTCAGCCTCGTTAGATGCACTGGGTGGTACCATAAACTTTGTCTCAGCTAACCCGGAGATGGAAGCCGGCGCACGCTTTGCGTATACCAGCGGTAGCTACAATGCTCGTCGTTACTTCGCACGTTATGATACTGGCGAAATTTTTGGCAATACCACTGCTTATGTTAGTTTATCAGATAGCTTTAACAATCGCTGGATGGGTTCTGGCAGCAATGGTAATACAGACCGTTTACACTTTGAATTTAAGAGTGTTACCGAGTTAGACAACGGTCGAATTACCGCCCGTGCTTCATATAACGATGCGCATGAAGATAACTACCAACCCATTTCTTTGGCGCATTTCAAGCGCACGCCACGTTGGGATGGCTTAACGACTAACTGGACCGGCAACCCAGATATTGATCAAAACTTTGCCGAAGCCTGGTCAACTCTTCGTGAAAACACCTTAGTTTATGTCAAAACCGAATGGTATCTATCTGACAGCCTAGAGCTCGATGTCACGCCGTATTTGCATTTACAAAATGGTCGTGGTGACTGGTTACCGCCATTCCAAGTCTATGCCACCAACGCCAATGGTGATCGGATTAACCGCGGCAACGGCACAAGACGGGTAAATTATACGCATGTTGATGCTGCAGGCTTACCTATTCTAGATGGCAATAACAGCCAAGCGGGTGCAAAACGTGTGTCTTCATATCGCCACACCCACTACGAGAAAACCCGTTTAGGTACCACTGCAAACTTAAGCTGGGAGCTTGGCAATCACCGCTTACGGACGGGTGTGTGGTTAGAGTCGCAAGAACGTAACCAAACACGTGATTGGCATGATGTGATCGATCCTCGTGTATCCTATGAGTTCAACAATCAGCCATACTGGGTGCAGTTTGATGACGACTACCAACATGATGTCACCAAGTTCTATCTACAAGATCAAATCAGTTTAGGCGATCTGCAATTAACACTGGGCGTGCAAAAGTATTTGGTTGAGCTGTCACGTACTGATGACCTTAATGGTAAAGGCAAAGACAGTATTGATAGTGATTCAGACTGGTTACCCAGCGCTGGCTTAGTCTACCGTGTCAACGATAAAGTTGAAGTGTTTGCCGGTTACTCGAAAAACTTTAAATCTATATCAGACAGCATTTTAGAAAATAAAAAGACGGCTGATCTGACCAATCTTAGCCCTGAAACAGCCACTAATATGGACTTAGGCATTCGTTATTTTGGCGAGAATGTTAGCTTCTCCAGTGCAATCTATAACGTGAAGTTTAATGATCGCGTGGTGTTGTTACGTTATGCCACTTCTGCCGATGGCACACCGAACTACTTAGCGGCCGGTGACGGTAACTTTGATAACGTGGGTGGTGTTGAAGCGCGTGGTTTTGAAACCAGTTTTGACTGGCGTTTACATCAAAATCTGAGCTTAACCAGTGCCATCACTTTTAACAGCGCAGAATATTCTGAAGATGTGTTTGCGAGTAAAACCTCACCGGCCAATCAGCCTGTGCTGGTTAAAGATTACCGCAAAGGCGACAAACTTGCCGGTATTCCAGAGAAAATGCTGTCATTAGCATTAAACTATAACGACGGTAACTATCGTGCAGGTTTATCAAGTAAATATGTTGCCAGTTATTTCGGGGCGGCTAAACATACTTTCGCCGCTGATGGGAGTGAAGTATGGAATCGCGACGAGATCCCGACACATACCTTATTCAATGCCTATTTAGGTTACGAAAAAGCCCTAGATAACAGCAACTTCTTTAGCGGTGTCGATTTAGCCTTTGTCATCAATAACCTGACCGACAAAAACTATATCACTGGCGGTAGCGAAGGCGCTTACCTGATTGGTGCTGGCCGCACGGCAAGCTTTACTGTGAGTTTAAATTTCTAACAAAGTACTAATAAACCGTATTGCTTATAAAAGGCCTGTCTTGACAGGCCTTTTTTATCAAAAATGGCTATTGAAACTTGGTATTTAAGCAAATTAGTCCACAATTACATTAAGTCTGTCATAACTTAAGCGGCACTATGGTAACACTCGTTAACTATCGGCCTTTAGCTAGTCAAATTACTCGCGCTAATCTACTGATCATTTCAGCCAGTCTGTTGGCGGTGTTAATTTTGACTAATGTAATGATTTGGTACTTAACACTCGAGCGTGTAATGGCGAGCGCTGATTTAGCAGCCCAACAACTCGCCAGACAAATTGAAGTGATGTTGGTATTTGAAGACGAACCCAACGCCCAACGTGAACTGCGAAATTTTGCAGAATTCAGACCGGTAGAACAACTTTATCTTCTTAAAGCAAATAAAGAACTCTTTACGCTATGGCCTACAGCATCAAAAGATGACCCACAGCAACAGATCGCACACAAAAACTACTTTCAAAAACTGAAACGCCAAGGCAGTGCGCTCTGGATTTCACAGCCGGTGACTAATCAGCAGGAAGTAATTGGTTACTTATTGATTAAAGAAAATTTGAGTCAAGAACTGAATTGGCTGTTACAACTGTCCTTTTTGCAAACTAGCATTATCTTGCTGGTTATTTTGGCCGCAGGTTTTTGGTTTAAAAAAACTCATTATAACGCATTTAAACCGCTTAGCGCTTTAAGTCAATTAGCAGAACAAGTTTCTACACATCGAGATTTTTCATTACGAGCGAACATCCAACAACATGACGACATTGGTAAATTAGCCACGCACTTTAATGAACTACTAAAGCGACTGCAACTTTGGCAGCATGAACAAGAACAGCAACTAGCCTATCAAGAGAGTATCGGCCAGCAATTAAACACTTTGGCACACTCAGACAGTTTAACCAAGCTACGCAATAGATTGGGTTTTAACCAAGATTTAAAAGAAAGTATCACTATCGCTAGCCAGTCTCAGCAATGCGTAGCGTTACTATTTATCGATCTCGATCAGTTTAAATACGTCAATGATAACTTTGGACATCAAGCTGGCGATCATGTGTTACAGATCTTTGCTGAACGCTTACTCTTGGCTATCCGGGCAGACGATAAAGCCTATCGGTTAGCGGGAGATGAATTTGCCGTGTTATTACTCGCAACAACAGACATCGAAACAACCGCACAAATAGCTCAACGCATTATTACGCGCTGGCAAGAGCCAGTGATATATAACGATCAACTCATGCCGGTTGGGTGCAGTATTGGCATTGCACTTTACCCAGAGCATGCCGACTCTGCAATAACACTATTAGAAAAGGCTGATATGGCCATGTATCAAGCTAAACGATCTGGCCGCGGTCATTATGTTGTTTATCAGACAGGAAAATAAAATATGACAAAGAGCAAATATGCTTATGTTATTTTTATGCTCTCGCTCTGTGGGTATGGCACGGTTTACTCTGCTGAACCGAATCCACTACCCGATCTAGAAAGTTTACTTAATGCTCCTCTTGAGAGCTCCCCCAAAAATATTAGCCTAACCAGCAGAGCAACAGATACCAGCCAACACGCCTCTGGCAGCGTTTACGTTGTAACAGCTGAAGATATTCGTGATCTACAATTGGGAACGCTGGCAGACATTTTAAAACTCTTTCCTGGCTTACATATTATTGATGAGCGCGTTTTTACGTTTTTAATTTCACGCAGTATTGGTCAGCCAGGCGACTACAATTCCAGACTATTATTTTTATTAGACGGGCATCGTATTAACGAAAACACCGCGGGGGCCGGCTTATTAAGTGATGAGTTTTTTCTAAACTCGCAATGGATTGAAAGAGTGGAGTACCATCCGGGCGCACCAAGTGCTACCTATGGTAGCAATGCCATGCTGGGCGTAGTGCATATTATCAGTAAAAAAACTAAAAACGACCCTTCACTGGAAATCAGCCCAATGCTTTCAAACAAGCATAATCAACAACTTAACTTGCTTATGCAGCAACAATACGGAGAGATAAAATCTTGGTTAGGTTTATCCTTTAGCCAGTTTGACCAATTGGGAATAGAAAATAACAATCAAAGTGATCTCTTTGGTTTTTATGACTTTTCACAAAGGGTAAAAAAATTTACCGCCAAAGTGAATCACCAGCAAACATCTATTCTCTTGAGCCATGTGCATCGGGAGAGTGATACTTCACTCCCCTTTGCTCTGGCACTATCGGAAATACCGGTTAGACATGTCGAAAACACCCTAAGCATAGCAGGCCTTAATCACAGCTGGACCATGAATAACGATGTCGATTTATTTGCCAATATCGCCACATTTCGGCAGAACTTTCAGATCAGAGACCCACTTCTGGCAGCACCGGACACGGTGGTACAGTCAGAATATCTCCTCGTCAGCCAATGGAGTGTTATAGACAGTCGCTTATTATGGCGTCCAAGGCCTAATCTGCGCTGGCTAACAGGCATAGATTTACAAATTGATCATAATCTTAAGTTAACAGAATCCTTCCCAGAGCTAAATTTAGAACAAATATTAAAAGACCGAAATATTCAGCAAGGATATTACACAGAGCTGCAATGGCAAGTTCTACCACAATTAGACATTCATACCAGTATCCGGTATGACCAAGATCAATTCCAGCTTGCAGCTTGGAGTCCGGCTTTTGCGTTAATTTGGCAAGCCACACCCAACACTTTACTCAAGTTAAGGCAGAGTAAAGCGGTACGCGCATCCAGTTTTGTAGAGCGCTACTACAATGAAACCTTTGATTTCCCCTTACCGTCTAATGAGTATGTTAAAGCTACCGAGTTCTCATTTGAACAACGTCTGTTTTCAAATTGGCGATGGTTTGGTTCAGTCTATTACAATGAACTGAAAGACCTTATCTTTACCCCTAAAGACTTTTTAATCACCATTAATGCCTTCCCCGTTCGAACCTATGGCATCGAAACGGGTTTAGACTTGCGCTGGAATCAAATCCGCACTCAAATAAGTTATAGTCGGCAGGATGGTAGAGCAGTACAAGGACAGCTTACTAATGCGCCAAAGCACTTAGGTAAAGTGCAGCTATTTTATCCTATCACTGAAAAATTGAGTATGAACTGGCAACTCTACGCAGTCTCGGAGCGTCCTTATGGCCAGCTAAAATTAGCCGGCTTTGTAAAACAAGATGTAGGACTTATTTGGTCATTCAGCCCTAAATTTAACTTACAACTTAACATTAAAAATCTTAGCAACACGCAAGCCATCGAGATCCCCGAACGAAATGCTCAGCAGTTGCAAATAGCGCCCAGAACTGCCGAACTTCGTTTTAATTGGATTATCACGCCATGAGAGCAGCAATCTTGCTGTTTTTAAGCTGTTTTAGCGGCAATATTTATGCGAATAACGAACGCGTTGCGACGCTTTTATTGCGCATGGGCCAATACACACAGTTTACTGAACAGCAAACGGCTTTGCGTTTTTGCGTATTACCAGGTGATGAGCTTACGACAGCCATCCAACAGTTACTGCCAAGATTTTCGGAATATCACAGCACGCTCGTACAACCGCAAAACCCAGAAATACTGCTACAGTGCGATGTATTTTGGAGCCCATATCCTTTTTGGCCAGAGGAACGCTGGTTAGCTGTTTTACAACAACAACCCATATTATGGATTTCTGACCATGCAGCGTTATTTGGTCGCGGCGTGTTAATTCAACTTCGATATAGTCCTGCCGCCTTTCGTTATAATGTACACAAGCAACATGCACTTCAAAAAAGCATTCGATTTGATGCTAGATTGCTGCAATTAGCTGAAATCATTCGTTAGTTCGTCACATAATCATCACAAGATAATCATCAAACTGTAATTTAGAGCATTTACTTTAGTGTAATTTTTAAGTCAGGACAAAGTAAATGAAGACTATTGCAGTAAATAAGAAAAATCGTTTTCAAAAAAACATGCTTCATTCATTAATGCTAGTCGCTTTTAGTAGTCAGCTGCCACTTGCTTGGGCAGAGACCGAAGCCGATATCGAGCGGATTACCGTCACCACGCAAAAACGCGTACAAGCCATTAAAGATGTGCCCGTAACAGTATCGGCTTTTACTGGCGAAATGCTGGAGCAGCTTGGCATTCAAGATTTAGATGTCTTATCTGAAATTACCCCAGGCTTAGTGATTCAAGAACAAAGCCCAAATAACCCCGGCTTTGTAATACGCGGTATCACCTCTGACAGTGGCTCTGCACAGGCAGCGCCGCGCGTTTCTGTGTATTACAACGGTACCGATATCTCTCGTTCACGCGGTTCGTATTTTGAACTGTTTGATATTGAGCGGGTTGAAGTAGTCAAAGGCCCGCAAGCCACTTTATTTGGTACTGCGGCGTCAGTTGGCGCACTGAGCGTCACCACCAATAAACCACAAGAAGAATTTGAGGCGGCCATTAGTTTAGGTTTGGGTAATTTTGCGGCTAAAAATGCGCAAGGCTTTTTAACTGGCGGCACCCAGCAAGTACAAGGCCGTTTAGCCTTTACCTATCGGGAGCGCGATGGCTATGTGCAAAATATCGCAGCCAATCAACCAGACTTACATGGCATTGATCGGGTAGGTATTCGCCCATCCTTACTTTTTACACCCAATGACGATCTGACCATTGATCTGGTGTATAACTACGAAAAAAATAACGACAGCGGTACCGCCTTTAAAAGCCGGCGCTTTGCGCCAACCGGCGGTGACACCAGCCCTTTTAGCTTTGTTGAAGCCTCGGGTAGCCCGCTTGCCGCGCAGGTTTTTGGAAAAAATGACTTAGGTATTGAGCGTACCGTAAAAGATCTTAACCTCACGCTAAACTGGGAACTCAACGAGCAGTGGCAATTGACCAGCATCAGTGCCAAACGCAGTTTTGATTCTTTGGAAGTATTTGATGCCGATGGTACCCAAGCATGGTTCTTAGAATTTGCCGAAGATGCAACCGGTGATCAGGTTAGTCAAGAGCTACGCTTAAACTATAATAGCGATAAACTTAACAGCTTTTTTGGCGTTAGCTATTTCGATGAAGAAGGCTCACAGCGCGTACCTTTTAGCACAGAAGAATCGATCTATTTAAATTGTGTAGGCCAACTTGCTGCACTTAACGTGCCTTGTATTAACCCTGATGGTAGTGTAACCGTATTAACCCCTGTGCTAACACAAGGCCAAGCGCAAGTATTACCTTATGCAGGCGTATTCCAGAACTTTGGTGAAAATACCGCCTATTCCGCCTTTGCTGATGTAAGCTATGCCTTCACTGATAAATTAGAACTTAGCGCCGGTTTACGATATGTCACGGAAGATAAAACCAGCCGTTATGCCTCGGACTTCCCGAATTCGGTGCTGGCAAGAGTTCCTTTATTACCTGTTGCGTCAACGGGTGGTGCAATTTTTAGTGCTGACGACAGCTTTAACAGCTGGTTACCCCGTTTTAATGCGCTCTATCGTTTAACTGCTAATGCAAACCTTTATGCTACGGTGTCCAAAGGCCGTCGCTCAGAAGTGATCGATGTAGGCTCTGCGAACAGCAGCAATGGCACTATTCCAAGAGTAACCGAGATCCCCGCCGAAACGGTCTGGAATTACGAAGCGGGTATCAAAGGCAATACGGAAAACAATCGCTTACGTTACGCCGTTTCAATGTTCTATCAGGATTATCAAAACTTCCAAGTCACTCTGCAAGATGATGCCGGTAACTTCTATACGGATAATGCTGGTAATGCTAAAAACATTGGTATCGAAGCTGAATTTAAAGTGGCTGTTAGTGATGATCTAGACTGGTTCAGCAATCTGGCTTGGATTGATGCCAAAATTGATGACAATAGCAACAATGGGGATTTAGCCGGTAATCGTTTCCGCTTGCAGCCGGAATATACCCTAGGCACGGGCTTAATGTACTCGCGCGATTTAACGGCGGCGTATCGTCTAAATAGCTCAGTGATGTATACCTTCCGCAGTGATATCTTTTTCGAAGAAGAAAATGCGCCGGTCGCAGGTTTTGATGTCAGCCAAGCCGCGGTGCAGTTAACTAGCCTGCGTATTGGCCTAGAAAATACTCAGCAGAACTGGTCGGTTACCCTCTCTGCCAGTAACTTGTTCGATAAAGAGTACTTAGTGGATGCCGGTAACACCGGTGGTGCTTTCGGCTATCCAAGCTTTATTGCTGGCGCACCACGTTTTGTTGGCATTGAGTTCCGCAAAAGCTTTATGTAATTAACCTCGCTCACTGCGCACTCTCTGTAGAGAGTGCGCTTTTTCATTTTCAGCGTTTAAAATAGGTTTACTATGCGTTTATCCACCTTAGCCGCCTTAGTGTTTACTAGCGGTTTACTGAGTCAAACACTTGCAGCTGAGCAGCTTTATCTAAATCAGCCTGTAGCGGCCATGCCGAGTTTAGCCAATAGCGGCAACTATGCAGTGGGCGTGACAACCCTGACGATTGTAAATTCCGCTCAACTTGAACCCCTTACGCAACAAATCGAAGATCGGCATTTAACCTTAGAAATTTGGTATCCAGCAGGCACTATTCCGACAGACAGTAAAGCCGCCAGCTATGAGAATGTTACCAAAAGTCACCGCCCGTTTCAGATCCAAGGCGTGGCCTTTCGTGATGTCCCTACCGCCCAAGAGCAGCGCTATCCACTCGTAGTGCTATCACACGGTTATACTGGCTATCGTACTCTGATGTATTATCTGGGAGAACATCTAGCTTCGCATGGCTATGTGGTTGCAGCTATTGATCATCCGCATTCCACTAATGCCGAGATTGATCAAAAAAATGCGCCTTTTCGTGGCTTTTTAAACACCCTATTTCATCGCTCACGCGATCAGCAATTTGTGCTGTCTTACTTTAAACAACAACCTGAGGCACTCTCTAGCATTATTGACAGCCAAGCCGCGGCGGTTATTGGCTATTCTATGGGTGGTTATGGCGCTATTAATACTGTTGGCGGTTGTTTTAATTTTACGCCAGAAGGCATAAGTGCGCTGACCGGCCGACAAGATGCCGCCACTCAGCAAGCATTACAGCAAGCACTTAACAGCTGTGCCGGTGGTCAGTATCAAAATGTACAAGTCGATCCCGCCTGGAAAGCAGCAATTGCTATTGCACCTTGGGGCGGACAACACCGGTTATTTAACGCTGATGCTTTAGCCAATATTCATGTTCCTATGCTGTATACCGCTGGTGATCAAGACGATGTGTCGGGCTACGAGGGCATGCAATGGTTATACGAGCAAACCGGTAGCCCAGCGAAATACCTACTGACTTTCCATCACGCCAGACATAATATCGCGCCGCACCCTGCCCCGAGCATTGCCCGTGAAACGCTAGTCGATTTTTCGCACTACCATGAGCCCAGTTGGTCGATTGCCAACATTAACAACATTAACCGGCATTTTGCGCTAGCGATGCTGGATTGCCATGTCAAAGCCAAAGCCGAGCAATGTGCCTTTTTAGCGTTAAGTCCAACGCCAAATGCAGGCAAAACTAATGCGAACCAGTCAAGCGGTTGGCTTGGCTTTCCAGCGCGTTTTGATACCGGCTTATCTTGGCAATATCAGCGCACCGTGAGCAAACCCCAATAACGCTAACTTGCTTTTACTGCTGTAACTAAACTAAATAGCAAGGCTCCATAAAAAACGCGCAGCATACACACTGCGCGTTATTATTTTCTAGCTTTATTCTTTCTAGCTATATTTTTGCTAGCGATTTTACGTTACCAGTGGCATCACGCCTAAAACCCAACCGGCTTGCCTTAGCCTTGAAATATCGCCTGATGTTGCCCTGCCACTTGGTAAGTGTCGCTTAACACCGTATCAATAAAGCGCCAATCACAGGCTACCTGATCGTGGCTCACGGTAATTTGCATAAAACCGCGTTGATGTAAATTACACCACTGTAAGTCAGTAATCAGCATTGAAAAAGCCTGGGCTAAGGCGCTTGCCTGCTCAGGGGCAATATTTAAGTATTTTTCCATCCCTGGCGAGCTAACACTGGGTGTGGCAAACTCCACCCCAACTTGGCTTCCTTGTTGATCGGTTAACACACTGTGCCAAGCATTATGGGTATCACCAGCCAACACCACCAGCGGCTTATTTAAGGCTTTGGCCGTGGCATAAAGCTGCTCCCGCTCTCTTGGATAGCCATCCCACGCATCTAAGTTATAGGGCATTCGCTGGTTAAGCCTTGCCAAGTCACTCGCCGCGGGTGACTCACCCTGTTGCTGCGCTTGTAGCACTCGCTGTTTCGCTGCAACCAGCTGTTGTAATCTCGCGGGCACTTGCTTTAGATCACGCACGGCCAGCAGCTCTGCCGGAATATGCATTTTGGCCATTAACACTTGCTGCCCCAATAACTGCCATTTGGCTTGCGACTGACTTAATTGCGTGGTTAACCAGCTAAGCTGGGCCTGTCCTAACAAGTGGCGCTCAGCTGTGATATCGGCCTGAAATTGTGCAGCTGCAAAATCCCCTGTGGCACTATCCGTGTAGTTTTTATAGGCCAGCTGCTGATCACGGGCAATCAGACGTGTGTCTAATAAGTGCAAACTTAACAAATCACCAAAGGTGAAACTGCGATAAATTTGAATGCTGTCTTCGCCCAGCGGTGGCCGGATCGGTAACCATTCATAATACGCCTGCACCGCCGCCCTGCGGCGTACAAAAAAATCACCCTCTGTTTCAGGTTGATGATTCTGTGCGCCGCTATGCCAAGTATCATTGGTAATTTCATGATCATCCCACACTAAGTACCAAGGCACGGCGGCATGCAATTGCTGCAGCGCGCTATCACTGCGATACAGCGCATACCGCTTCCGATAATCCTGCAAACTCACGGTTTCAGTAGCATTATCTGCCGCTAAAGTGCGGCCTAAATCGGCGGCATGTTCGGTCGCATAACCATCGGCCCCATATTCATACAAGTAATCCCCTAAGTGGATAACCGCATCTAAATCAGCTTGCTTGGCGGCTTCGCGATACACATTAAAATAGCCCGCAGGGTAATTTGAGCAGGAAAAAACCGCCAATTTTACCGCTGTGCTACCGCTAGCAGCTAAGGTACGTGTTCGCCCAACACTACTCTCAGAATTGGCGCCGATAAAACGGTAAAAGTAGCGCTGAACGGCAGTCAATTGCTGTACATCAATTTTCACCGTAAAGTCGCGCGCGGCAGAGCTTGTCACGTAACCACTGCGCACTATATCGGTAAAGGCCGCATCACGCGCCAGCTGCCAAGCTACCCGTACTTCGGTTAGCGCGGCATTTGTAGGTTGCGCCCGTGCCCATAAAATAATGGCGTCTTGTGTCGCATCCCCACTGGCGACCCCGTGGCTAAACAAAATCGAGCTTAACTCAGCAGTATTAACGACGGTGCTACAACCACTCAGCAAAGTAGAAACACTGGCCACAGCAAGCAGCGAAGCTGAGCATTTTAAAAAGTCACGACGGGAAAACGGCGGCATTAATTTACTCCGAATAAAATGAAAATAGAGTAAATGCTTAATATTTCAATTTAATTACCGGCAAATAACGCTTCAATAATCAATTACCGCGTCAGCGTTCAGTGACGTAGATTGGTTAACAACAAACACAGTGTCAAAAGACTCACCCAAAGCAATTCGCTCTAGGTCAGCATAGAAGTGCTCTGCGATGATCAAAGGTTCAACTGCACGTCTTGCAGCCTGATAGTTCGTTCTGATGTCATTGGCAAAAAAATCACTTCCTCTGACCAATAGCTTAACAGCTTGAACTTCAGCATCGGTCAGAACAATATTCTCTGGCAGGAAAGGCGCTCGGTAGTCGACAGTTAAGGCTGCACCTTCATCGAACCATACTGGGATCTCAGTGAGAAAACGAAAAAAACCAACCCGCTGTTGAATTTCAGCGTGCAGCCATTCATGCGCAACTACATCAACATTTAGCCCCTTAGGACCAACCACAATACAAGCGCGCCATGGTAGTCGATGCATTGAGGCAGTCGAATTTGCGCCCCATTTTTCAGCAGTCTCGGTCTGAGCAGTGATCAGTAATCGTGGCGTAGACACCGGTGCACCATACACCAAAGTAATGCGTTCTGCAGCAGCAGTCACCAGCTCCAAAATATCTGCAGCGGGTTCCCTTGCCATATCAGGAGCCAAATAGACATTTTTATCAATTTGTTGGTAATTAATCACAGGCAGCATCTCACAAGCCAGCGCATGTCGCTGAAAAAATGCCCCAGTAAGCAAGAACGCTACACCCATACTCAATATTGCTAATAACAGCTTAAACACAATTGGATAGTCCTTTTTTATATGGTAGCAAGGCGTTACCGTTACCTGTAACTTCATACACAAGTCAAAATATCAATAATCAGCTAACGCCTACAGCATGCGCTACTACAAAATAGAGGCAAAGCCGCAATGCAGCAAACGTCGCGGTGCCTGCACTGGTTATATTTAGTCATCATCCACCGCCTTAAGTATCAGCTGGGTAAGCTTCACGGCCTGCTCTTTATTTAGCCTGGCGATAATATTTGCCTTGTTAACTGCCCTCATGGCCATCTTACAATTGCAAGCAAAATAACCAACGAGCAAATATAAGAATAAAGCAGTTGCATTAGCGTAAACGAAAAATTGTTTTCCTGCCTAGTTATTATCCCATGCCTAGATAGTGTCCAGCTAAATACAAAAGAATGCAGCAGTGGAAGTCCCGCCATGAAAAGTATCAGAACAGAGTAAAAGAAATCCTCAGTTGAGAGCTGGCTTGGCTCTGCTTGTGCAACAACTGGAATGCTACCCAACAAGCCGAACACAATTACAGTGATAACTCTTTTGAGCGAGCAAGGAGTATTGCTTCTCTGACTGGAGCTTTCCGTTACAAGCTGAGACTCATTTAAACTAACAATAGATCCTGATGAGGCGTTTTTTTTCGAGAGCGCCAAAACCAACCTCTCATAGTTTTCTGGATACAAGTCCTTATCTATTGAGTCCAAAGCTTCAAGTAGTTCTTTTTGGTTGTATCCTGAGTAATCTGGAAACATCTGTATTTCTCAATAGGCAGCTAACTCACGCAACACACGCAGCTTTGTAGTGAAGGCGAAGCCGCACCGAAAAAGCTGTCGCTGGGCTTGGCCTTGTTTAGGCTCTTGGCGTATAGTTGTACTGAAACTTCGTTCACCAAGGTGCCATTATGGATACCATCAGTGTAAACAAATTTAGAGACAACATGAAGAGTGTTGTAGAACAAGTGGTTAACCGGCATGAACCGCTCAAGGTAACAAGAAAAGCCGGAGATGCCTTCATTTTGATTAGCGCCGACGACTGGGAGCGAGAGCAAGAAACGCTTTATGTACTCCAGAGCCAGAGCCTCATGCAACAGATTGCTGCATCCCTTGAAACTCACAACCGTGACAAAGGTTACATACCGACTGAAGAGCAAATGAATGAGATCACTGGT
>CAZNXI010000056.1:3308-15722 GCA_964577005.1 uncultured Rheinheimera sp. | reverse complement strand
TTACTGTAGCAAGTTGCTGACAAGGTGCAAGCTCTGCGGTTAATTGTTGCTCAATTGCCGCGACTTGTGTTTGCCAATGCCCTTTGGCAATCAAGTCTAGACTGGCACTGGCCACGGCACAGGCTAGTGGGTTGGCCATAAAAGTCGGGCCATGCATCAGGCCGCCGGCGGCACTTAAACTGATACCACGTGCCACTTCATCGCTACACAGGGTAGCGGCTAAGGTCATATAGCCGCCGCTAAGCGCCTTCCCCAAACAGAGGATATCCGGAATGATGTCCGCATGCTCGCAGGCAAATAATTTGCCGGTACGGCCAAAGCCAGTTGCTATTTCATCGGCAATTAATAGCACTTGGTATTTATCGCACAGTGCTCTGGCATGACGCAGATAATCAGGATGATAAAAGCGCATCCCACCATAGCCTTGTACTATGGGTTCGAGAATTAACGCCGCGATTTGCTGGTGCTCTGTAGCCAGTAACTGGGCTAAAGGCTGCATCACCTCAGCATCAAAAGGCGAGTGGAAAGGGCAAGCGGGGGCAGGTAAAAAATAATGCTCAGGCAATAAACTGCTAAACATACTGTGCATACTGTCTTGTGGATCGCACACTGACATCGCCGCAAAAGTATCGCCATGGTAGCCCTTACGCAAACTGATTAATTTGCGTTTCGTTGGTTTGTCGCTGGCTTGCCAATATTGCAAGGCCATTTTAATCGCGACTTCAACGGCAATAGAGCCACTATCGGCCAAAAAAACCTTGGTTAAAGACGGTGGCACCATACTGAGTAGTTGCTGACAGAGCCGCACGGCGGGTTCGTGGGTAATACCACCAAACATCACATGCGCCATTTTGCTTAATTGTGTGGTCACAGCAGCATTTAGCACTGGATGATTATAACCATGCACAGCCGACCACCACGATGCTGTCCCATCCACCAATCGCTGGCCATTTTCCAGTTCTAATTCACAACCGCTGGCTGCAACAACAGGGTAAACCGGCAGCGGATTTAACATAGACGTATAAGGATGCCAGATATGTTGGCGATCAAAATCAAGATTAATGCTCATAAAATAACCAATAGTAAAGTTTTGCGGCTGGTCAGCGTTGACAAGTTGTAGGCTGGCGTTAGACTAGCTGAAAAATAGCAGCAGCTCAAACGACCTTTTGGCTTTTTAGCTAAAGGGTATCAGGTTGCAATAAAAGGCCAGCTTATCTGGCGACTGATTAGGGATCTTTATGCAGGCGACTTCTGGTACAACTACTATGCATGCTGCAATGGCTTCGACTTTCGCAGCACCTTCTGTGCGTCACAATTGGACTTTGGCTGAGGTGAATGCACTGTTTGCGCTGCCTTTTAATGATTTATTATTTCAAGCACAAAGTGTGCATCGCGCCTTTTTTAAACCCAATGAAGTGCAAATTAGTACCTTGTTATCGATTAAAACGGGAGCCTGTGCCGAAGATTGTAAATATTGCCCACAAAGTGGTCATTACAATACAGGCTTAGAGCGTGAGCGCTTGCTGGAAGTAGAAAAGGTCTTAACGCAAGCTAAAGCAGCGAAAGACAAAGGTGCCAGCCGTTTTTGTATGGGGGCGGCTTGGAGCAACCCAAAACAGCGCGACATGCCTTATATTATTGAAATGGTGCGTGGGGTTAAAGCCATGGGTCTAGAAACCTGCATGACACTGGGTATGCTGGACTCTGAACAAGCTAAAACCTTAGCCACTGCTGGTTTAGATTATTACAACCATAACCTGGATACCTCGCCAGAGTTTTATGGTGAAATTATTACCACCCGTACTTATCAAGATCGCTTAGATACGTTAAGCCATGTGCGTGATGCCGGTATGAAAGTCTGCTGCGGCGGTATTGTTGGTATGGGAGAGAGCGCCAATGATCGTTCAGCCTTGTTAATGCAGCTGGCTAACTTACCAGAGCATCCGCAAAGTGTACCGATCAATATGCTGGTTAAAGTTAAAGGTACGCCCTTAGAAAATGTGGAAGACTTAGATGCGTTTGAGTTTATTCGCACCATCGCAGTGGCGCGTATTATGCTGCCTGAAAGCCATGTGCGTTTATCCGCTGGCCGCTCGCGCATGAATGAGCAAATGCAGGCCCTGTGCTTCTTCGCGGGCGCGAACTCGATTTTTTATGGCGATAAGCTGCTGACCACCGAAAACCCTGAAGCAGATGCCGATATGTTGCTATTCAAAAAACTCGGTATTCAACCTGAGCAAAGACAAGACGTGTCAGATGAAGCGCATGAGCTGGCGTTAGCAGATGCCATTAAGGAGCAACAAAATCCGCCGCTGTATCACGCCGCAGGTTAAGTTATGCAGCTAATGCGCCTAGAGCAGGCGCTTATTGCGCGCCAGCAGCAAGGTTTACAACGACAAAGTACTGAATTTAGTCAGGTACATGGCAGAACCCTGCTCGCTGAGGGTAAGGCTTATGTTAATTTTTCAGGTAATGACTATTTAGATCTGGCCAGCAGCCCATTACTGCAGCAAGCCCTAAGCAAGGGTGCGCAGCAGTATGGCGTAGGCAGTACCGGTTCGCCACTTGTCACGGGCTACCATAGCGCGCATGCCGATTTAGCGGCTGAGCTTGCGGCGTGGTTAGGTTTTGAGCGGGTGCTGTTATTTAGCTCCGGCTTTGCCGCCAATCAAACCATGCTAAGCAGTCTCACCGCGGCTGAAGATCTGTTGTTACTGGATAAACTGTCTCATGCGTCGCTAATTGATGCGGCATTGCAACATACAGGTCGTTTTAAACGCTTTGCGCATAACGACCTTGCGGCGTTAGCTCGTCTGTTGCCCGAAACTGCCACGGCTGAGCAGCATAGCTTGGTGGTGACAGAAGGGGTGTTTAGTATGGACGGTGACAGCCCAGACTTAGCAGCCATGTTGCAGCTGTGTCAAACACGGAGCGCAGCCTTACTTTTAGATGATGCGCACGGGCTTGGCGTTTTAGGTGAAGAAGGGCGCGGCAGTTGGTTTGCCCAAGGTTTACAGCCCAGCGACTTATATTGCTATATGGCCAATTTTGGCAAGGCTTTAGGCGTAGGTGGGGCATTTTTAGCAGGTAGTCGAACGGTGATCGACTATATCGAACAATTTGGTCGGCACTATGTGTACAGCACGGCGTTATCGCCAGCGTTATGCGTGGCGGTACTAAAAAGCATTGCGCTGGTGCGCACTGACACATGGCGACGCGATAAGTTAAACGAGAATATTCAGTATTTTCGTCGGTTAGCAACGCAGGCCGGTTTACCTTGTTTAGCGGCGAATGGTGCAATACAAGCCATCATTATTGGTGACAGTGCCAAAGCGCTAAGCGTCAGTCAGCAACTGCGCCAGCAAGGCATTTGGTTAACGGCCATCCGCCCGCCAACGGTGCCGCCGGGTACAGCAAGGTTACGCGTGACCTTAAGTGCTGCGCATCACACTGACGATATTCAACTATTAATCAAGACATTACAGCAGGTATTGTTATGTTAGCTGCTGCGCGTCAGCCAAAAGAAATATGCAACAACGTTAAACCTATTGCTGCCAGTTTTAGTAAAGCCGCCTCCAGCTATCAACACGCCGCACGTTTACAGCGGCTGGTGGCTTTTACTGCTTTAACGACGTTAACTGCCGTTAAACCACAAATTCAGCAGGCATTTGGACATCTTTTAGATCTTGGCTGTGGCCCAGGTTGGTTGCAGCCCAACTTGTTACAACAGGCCGAGCGCGTAACGGCTATCGATTTTAGTGCAGGCATGTTAGCGCAAGCCGCGAGTCAAGGTTTGGCAATTGATTATGTATTAGCCGATGCGGCGGCAATTCCCCTAGCAGACAACAGTGTAGACACGATTTTTTCGAGTTTAATGTTGCAATGGTGCCCAGCGCCCGCCTTGGTTTTTGCTGAAATTGCGCGCGTGTTAAAACCTGGTGGTCATGCTGTCATTACTACCTTAGTTGATGGCACCTTGGCGGAATTGGCGCATGCTTTTGCTGCGGTAGATGATTATGCGCATATTCATCCTTTTCTCAGTACAACGGCGCTGCTGGCAAATACGCAAACCGCAACTGCGAAATCACTAAGCTGGCAACTGACACAGCAAACTTATGCCTTACCCTATGCCGATATTTTCGCCTTAGCTCGTGAATTAAAGGCGCTGGGGGCGAATCATCTTGCCAGAAGAGCGAAAGCCGGCTTAACCGGCAAAGGCTATTGGCAGCAGGTAGCTGCAGCTTATCCAGCACAAAACGCACAAGGCGAGTTGCTGGCAAGTTATCAGGTGGTGCAATTAGTGGCATCTAAACCAAGCCCGCTTTGTCAATTAACTGCGGTGTGATTGTTCGTAACAGTGTTTTATCAAAAATTTCCAAGAAAACCCGTGAGCAGAGCGAAGCGCTATCTCGGGGAAGTTAACTGCTTTATTTAGGACAAGATGCTATGACGCAACGCCTTTTTATTACCGGCACTGATACAGATGCAGGTAAAACCTTTGTCAGCTGTTTACTGTTACAAGGATTCTCGCAACTAGCGTTAAAGGCCATTGGTGTGAAACCGATCGCCGCAGGCGCAGAGCCAGACACGCAAGGCGTATTGAAAAACAGTGACGCGTTACGCTTGCAGCAGTATTCTGGTATCGCGTTACCTTATGAGCAGCACAATCCTATCTGCTTGGCTAAACCCGCAGCACCGCATTTAGCTGCAGCTGAGCTTAATATGCGAATTGATGAAGCGGCATTAACCCGTTTCAATCAGCGCTTAGTCGCCCTAGATGCCGATTATGTATTGATTGAAGGCGCGGGTGGTTGGTTGCTGCCGTTAAGCCAGGATCGTTACTTAGCCGATTGGGTTGCTGATCAGCAATTACCGGTTGTGCTGGTGGTGGGGGTAAAGCTAGGCTGTCTCAATCATGCGATGTTAACGGTGCGTGAAATCGCCCGCTCTGGTTGTCAGTTAGTCGGCTGGGTTGCCAATATTATGCAACCGGACATGCTGTTTTTAGCGGAAAATATTGCCGACTTAACCTCGCGGATTGGCGCACCTTGTCTTGGCACTGTGCCGTTTCAACCGGATGAACGCTTACAGCAAAGGCTGGCCACAGAGCTGGCCAGCGCATTGATTGCCAAGAGTACGACGTAAAATTGCGCTAGCCCTTACTGTTACAAGGTTTTTTCACGCAAATTTTGTTAAGAAGCGGGTTGCAATAGCGGCTCGCTTAGCAGATGGCCGTACTGACTGATGATTTCCGTGCCCGTCGCGATGGCTTCTTTATAACCGTTTAAAAACCAGTAAGCGCCATCCTCACCCAAAACGGTAATGTTGGAATGGCTACACTGTAAGGCGCAGCCTTCAGGAATACCAATAATGGGTGTAGTCGGGTTTAACACCATAAACTCGGCTAGCCGCATATCACGGGTTTCACCATGAAAATCGGCGGGAACAAAATCAGTATAATGCGGGTTTAACTGAGCATTAAGGAAGTGTAAGGCTTTAAAAGACGGCGGTTCGACAATTGGCATATCATTGGTGGTGCGTATAGTGGCGCCGGCGATATTGGCACCCGCACTCCAGCCAATATAGGGCATGCCAGTGGTTACGCGTTTCTTGATAAGTTCTAGAATATCATTTTTATACAATAGGTTAAGTAGCTGAAAGGTATTGCCACCCCCGATCAAGATGGCTTCTGCCTCTAACACAGCGGTTTTGGCACAAGCCGCATGATGAATACTGTCAACGCGCACAGGTAGCACCGCTAAGGCCTGTTGTACTTTGTTAAAGTAGTCATCGTAGCTAAGACTGACCCCTGCATAGGGGATAAAAAGCACTGAAGAAACCTGACTAAGGTGTTGTTTCATCCAAGCTAAGTTGGGGGTAAGGTAATCGCTGTTTTTAGCACGTGAACTGCTCAGTAGTAAAAGATTCATCTCGGCTCCATTGCAAGGCTCGCCACTGCAAAAGACGAAGTATTATCTGGCATAGATAACTGTCTGCGCGTGACGGCATTCGTTGTTACTCGTTTTGCAGATTGTACCTGAAGCCAGACATCTTTTCTTACAACTTTTCATCTACTGTTAATGCTGGCAGCAATTGATTTTAGCCGCTATGCCCATATAGTAAGTACAGTTAATTTTTGTGAGGTAAAGTAGTATGAAACGCGTGTTGTTATTTCTAGCAACTAACTTAGCGGTTATTTTAGTGTTGAGCATTGTGCTCAATGTGGTGTTTAGCATCTTTGGTATTAGCACCAATAGCATTGGTGGTTTATTGGTATTTGCCGCTATCTTTGGTTTTGGTGGCTCTTTTATCTCCTTGTTAATGTCCAAATGGATGGCCAAACGTTCAACGGGAGCGGTTGTGATCACGCAACCACGTAACGCAACCGAACATTGGTTGGTTAACACTGTGGCGAAACAAGCACAAGCTGCCGGTATTGGCATGCCAGAAGTGGCGATCTACGACTCGCCTGAGATGAACGCTTTTGCCACAGGTGCCAATCGTAATAACGCGCTGGTGGCCGTGTCGACGGGTCTGATGCGTAATATGAGCGAAGACGAAGTTGAAGCGGTATTAGCGCATGAAGTTTCGCATATTGCCAATGGTGATATGGTGACCTTGACGTTGATCCAAGGCGTGGTAAACACCTTTGTGATTTTCTTAGCGCGGGTAATTGCTGGCGCGATCCGCAATAGCAATCAGCAGCTAGGTCAGTTTGCTTACATTGGAATTGTGATTGCATTAGAAATGCTGTTTGGCATCTTAGCTAGCATTATCGTGATGTGGTTTTCACGTCAGCGTGAATACCGTGCTGATGCTGGCGCAGCCCGTTTAGCAGGTGCCGGTAAGATGATTAAAGCCCTAGAGCGCTTGAAGTATAACCATGAGAGCCGTTTAGAGGGCAGCATGATGGCACTGGGTATTTCCGGTAAAAAAGCCAAATCCGAGCTATTTTTAAGCCACCCGCCGTTAGAAAAGCGTATTGCTGCATTACAAAATAGCCGGCAGTTCTAATTGCCACATATTCGTAAAAAGGCCCGTCTGGGCCTTTTTTTATCAAAATAAACCGAGAAAGCCCCGTGATCAGAGTGAAGCAAAGTCGCGGGGTAGTCCACAGCATTGCCTGCGCTTGGTTCGAGTCGGAAGTACCTCCTAATTATTCGCAACTTGAATAACGGGTATTACTGAATAAGCCTTTTACTTAGGCGCTAAGTTGCTATGCTGTAATGCTATTACAGGTAAGCATTACCGTTATTCTGTTTAAGGAGCCTTTATGATCCCTGCACCGGTTATCGCAGCGTTTAACCCGCCAAGACGTATTTTAATGGGGCCAGGCCCGTCTGATGTTTATCCCACCGTTTTAGCTGCGCAAAGCAAGCCAACGGTAGGGCACTTAGATCCGTTGTTTGTCAGTATGATGGACGAACTAAAGCAGCTATTACAGTATGCGTTTCAAACCCGTAACGAGATGACGTTAGCCATTTCAGCGCCGGGATCTGCGGGGATGGAAGCTTGCTTTGTTAACTTAGTGGAACCCGGTGAAAAAGTTATCGTTTGTCGAAACGGCGTATTTGGCGAGCGGATGCGACAAAATGTCGAACGCTGTGGTGGTATTGCGGTCACGGTGGATAATGCATGGGGTGAGCCTGTTGATCCACAGGCGGTTGCCGCGGCCTTAACCGCACATCCTGATGCCCGTTTTTTAGCCTTTGTACATGCCGAGACGTCAACTGGCGCCCTCAGTGATGCCAAAACCTTGTGCGCGTTAGCTAAACAACACGGTTGTTTGACTATTGTCGATGCGGTGACCTCATTAGGCGGTGTTGAATTAAGGGTAGACGACTGGGGCATCGATGCGATTTACTCAGGTAGCCAAAAATGTTTATCGTGCGTACCCGGCTTATCGCCTGTATCATTTTCGCCGGCCGCCGTGGCTAAAATTACGCAACGAAAAACCCCTGTACAAAGCTGGTTTTTAGATCAAAGTCTGGTGATGTCTTACTGGAGTGGCGGTGCCAAGCGCGCATACCATCATACCGCACCGGTGAATGCGCTATATGCTTTGCATGAGTCATTAAGACTGTTAGCCGCTGAAGGGTTAGCCCAAGCGTGGGCACGGCATAACGCCATGCACCTGGAATTACGCGCTGGGCTTGAGCAATTAGGTATTAAGTTTGTGGTCGAAGAGCCTTATCGCTTACCGCAGCTAAATGCTATTTATATTCCAGAGGGTGTGGATGATGCGCTGGTTCGTAGCACCTTGTTGCAACAGTTTAATTTAGAGGTTGGCGCAGGCTTAGGGGCGCTCGCCGGCAAAGCCTGGCGGATTGGCCTGATGGGTTATGGTGCAAGACGCGAAAATATTGCACTGTGTTTGCAGGCATTACAACAGTTACTCCGTTAACCTGTCTCCCTTGTTAGTCTGTTAGCGAATGACATTAACCTCTGCATAAGCTAACGGACAGCACACCAAGCATGATAACGCCTCGGCATGCATGTCTGTCGAGGCGTTATCTTGCTAGTGATTATCCCTACTTTTTTAGCCTCGCTTTTTTATCCTAGTTTGTCCGCTGTTCAACTTAGCGTCTCTGGTCGAATACCAGAGGTTCTGTTAATTTGTTTAAAAAATATAAACAGAAAGTGAGGGTAACATGCGTTCAGCAGTGAAATTATTATCGTTAGTGATTGCCGGTATGTTCAGCAGCGGGGTGGCGGCCAGTCAAGGCTATTATCGTTTTCCAACACTGCAACAACATGAAATTGTTTTTACTGCCGAGGGCGATCTGTGGCGAGCGGGTTTAAATCAAACTCAGGCACAACGTTTAACTACGCATCCTGCTCTAGAAAGCCAAGCGCTGCTAGCACAAGATGGTCAAACTTTATATTTTGTGGCCAACTATGACGGTGCTGAAGAAGTGTACCAGATGCCACGCAACGGCGGCCAAGCTGAGCGACTGACCTTTGAAAATAGTCGTGTTAGATTACAGCAAACCTTAAGCGATGGCCGTATTGTTTATGCCACCGATAATGTCAGTGGCCCAGCGAATTACTGGGTACTCCGTTTATTGGACCCGGCGACCGGCAGCACCACTACGCTACCGTTAGCCGATGCCGCCAGTGGCCAGATAGATGAAGAAAGTAATACGGTATTTTTTAGTCGATTTGGTTTGCAGCTAACCGGTGATAATGCCAAGGTCTATCGTGGTGGTGCCATGGGGGAGCTATGGCGTTGGTCGCTCGGCAGCCAGCAAGAAGCAGTGCGTTTACTCGCTGATCACCAAGGCTCGATTAGCCAACCCCAAGTTTATCAAGGCAGGGTTTATTTTATTAGCGATGTCGATGGTAATAGCAATATTTGGTCGGTTAATGCTGATGGCTCTGATTTGACCCAGCATAGCCAGCATCAGGACTGGCGGATCGGCCGCTTTAGTGTCAGTGATGGTAAGGCGGTTTATCAGTTAGGTGCAGATCTGTATCAACTTGATTTAACAACGCAACAAAGCCAAGTTATTCCTATTCAACTGACTTCCGATTTTGTGCAACAACGCGAGCGCTGGTTAGCCAAGCCGCTGGCTTTTTTAACCCATACCGCGCCTAATGCTGCGCAAAAACAAGTGGTGTTGACGGCCCGTAGTCAAATTGCCATTGCCAGCACAGGCAATCGACGTTTGATCAACGTGCACACACCCGAGGGGAGCCGCTCACGCGCTGCAGTGCTTAGCCATGATGGTAAATGGGTGTATGCCATTAACGATGCAAGCGGTGAGAATGAAATATGGCGCTTTGCTGCGGATGGCAGTGCTAATGCAACGCAGCTAACCAAAGATGGCCAGGTGTTCCGCTGGGGGCTGCATTTATCACCGGATGGGCGTTATCTCGCCCATGATGATAAAAACGGCGATTTATGGTTACTAGACTTACAAAGCGGCAAAAATACCAAGATTTATCAACAAGGTTGGGGCCATAGCCCCTATAGTGATATTGTGTGGTCTGCTGACAGTCAATTAGTTGCATTTACCTTATTTCATCAGCAACGACCGCGCAGTCAGGTTGTGCTTTATAGCTTGCCTGAGCAGCGCAGCGAAGTCTTAACCTCCGACAAATATGAATCTTATGCGCCCGCTTTTAGTCCTGATGGTCTCTGGTTATATTTCTTATCGAATCGGCAATTTACCGCTACGCCAGGTCATCCATGGGGCGATCGTAATTTAGGGCCAATGTTTGATAAACGTAGCCAGATTTTTGCCATCAGTTTAAAAGAGCAAGCCTGTTTTGCCTTTATGCCAGTACAAGAATTGAGTAGCTGCGATAATAGCGCCGCAAAAGCCGCTAAAACAGGTCGTAAAGGCCAACGTGTCGATTGGGCTCAAATTAGCCAGAGATTGTGGCAAGTTCCTGTTTCATCGGGTAATTATAGTAATTTAAGCGTCAATGAAGAAAGGTTGTTTTTACTTGACCGTGCCCAAGGCAGTCGTGCTGCAGAGTTACAACAGCTAAAAATCGCGCAAAGTGGCGTTAAATTGACTACGGTAGCGCCAAATGTGGCCGAGTATCAACTGGCTGTCGATGGCAAAACTTTATTTATTCGTCAGGCTGGGCAAGATAACAGTGGCGATATGCTGCTAGTCCCTGCCGCTGAGCGGTTACCTAGTGAATTATCGGATGCCAAAATCAATACTCGGCAATGGCAACTGGCCATTAATCCGCAGCAAGAATGGCAACAAATGTTCCGCGATGCGTGGTTAATGCATCGCGATTTTCTGTTTGATAAAGGCATGCGCGGTCTAGATTGGCCAGCGGCCAAACAAAAGTATGCCCCTTTGCTCGCACGGATCACCGATCGCCATGAATTGGATGATCTGTTTGCGCAAATGATGGGGGAATTAAATGCCCTACATTCGCAAGTTAGAGGTGGCGAGTACCGACAAGATGCTGCAACTGCGGCTGCGGCGAGTCTGGGCGCCAGCTTGATCCCTAATCCAGCGGGGATTGAAATTGCGCATATTTACCAGACTGATCCTGAGTTACCAAGCCAAGCTGCGCCTTTAGCTAAACCAGGTGTTGCGGCACGCAGAGGGGATGTCATTACTCATATTAATGGTCGCGCTGTTACCGATTTAGCCGCCTTAACCCAAGCACTGCGCAATCAAGCTGGTAAACAAGTTTTGCTAACGCTACAACGGGGTAAACAAAGCTTACAAACGGTGGTAGAGCCCATTCCTGCTGCGCAAGAGATGCTGTTACGCTATCAAGATTGGGTGCAATCTAACTTAGAAAAAGTCACAACGGCCAGTGATGGTAAATTTGGCTACTTACATTTGTATGCGATGGGCTCAGGCGATATCGCTAGCTTTGCGCGTGAGTTTTATGCGCAATTTCAAAAAGAAGGCTTAATTATTGATGTTAGACGCAATCGGGGCGGTAATATCGATAGCTGGATCATTGAAAAATTACTGCGTCGTGCTTGGTCATTTTGGCAACCCACTCATGGCGCGCCCTATACCAATATGCAGCAAGCCTTCCGTGGTCATTTAGTGGTACTAGCAGATCCACTGACTTATTCTGATGGCGAGACCTTTTCCGCCGGCGTTCGTGCGCTTGGTTTAGGGCCAGTCATTGGGCAAAGAACCGCTGGCGCTGGGGTATGGTTATCTGGGCGCAATCAACTGGCGGATAATGGCTTGGCAAGAGTAGCTGAAACACCGCAATTCGCTATTGATGGCCGCTATATAATTGAAGGTTATGGTGTAGCGCCTGATATTGAAGTAATTAACCTGCCTTTTGCAACTTTTAACGGGGAAGATGCACAGTTACAACGTGCCATTACCTATCTAAAAGAACAAGTAAAACGGCAACCTATTCAGCCATTGCAAGCTGAACCATTAACGCCCGCTATTGCGGTAGATATAAAACCTTAAACGCAATAAACCGCACCTTGTTCTGCTTTGTGCGAACAAGGTGCTTGCAGTGCAAAGTTAACGCTGCTCGATCGCGGAACAGGAAACGCGCTCGACCAAAGTTTGCTTGCTTTTCTGTAATTAAAAGCTAAGGTGTTAACAAACAACAATAAAGGATTTTACTATGCAATTTTCCAGTGATTTGATTGATGAAATGCGCGTGTTGGCCTTGTTTAACCTTGATAGCGTGAATTCTGGGATTAAGACACATAAAGCCGCTGATCCAGAAGTATTAATGGCCGTCAGTCGTCTCTATGCCAAAGGCTTGATTAGCTTACCTGATGGTGGCTACCTTACGGATTTAGGCATTCATTGTGCTGAACAATTACAGACAGCGTTAAGGATTCTGGGCACTTCAGAGGTTAGTTAAATGTTATTGCCAAAACGACATGGCTTCAAGGCTTAACCCTTGAGTTGTTTAAGTTGGCATTGCTGTTGATTGATGCGTTTTCGTAAT
>CAZNXI010000056.1:0-3208 GCA_964577005.1 uncultured Rheinheimera sp. | reverse complement strand
AGTTTAGCCAGTTCAGCCAACTAGCAATTTTTTGCCAAAGTTCCTGTTGTTCTTGCTGTTTAAAGCCCAGTACCCACATAGACCAAAAGTAGTCTAGATGTGACCATTGCAATGCCAGCTGGCCCAGCCAATTGCTTTGCCAGCCAGTCAATAACGCGCGGTCGTTACTATTAAGCGTTTGTTCAATCCCTTGTAAGATCCGCTCTGGCGCAATAGCAGCTGTTGGATCAAAGCGTAACCATTGCCCGTTGTCTAAGAACTCTACCCAAGCATGGGCATCTCGCTGCCGAACGAGCAAATATTGTTGCTGCTCTTGCCAATCACCGCCTTGATAGCCGCCAACCACCCTGGCGGGTATGCCGGCTGCACGTAAAATTACCGCGGTAGCAGACGCGTAATGACTGCAAAAACCGATGCGACTGCTAAATAAAAATTGATCGATAGCGTTACTGCCTAAGCGAGGGGGCGTCAAACTGTAATAAAAGTCTTGCTGTTGAAAATGCGTCGCGATAGCTTGCACAATGGCTAAGCCGTTACCTTGATATTGCTGTGCCAGTTGCTCACCAAATTGACGACTCTGCGGGTTTGCAGCATGTTGTATAGTATTTAGCGCTTGCTCTGCCGCTGACGCTAATGGAATAGGAGAGAGCACACTCGTGCTGTCGTAACTAATACGTTGTGTAACAAGATTGGGATAAGCGATAAGACCGGCCGGCCTGGAGATAAGTGGCTCTGACCACTCCAGTGGTAAGCCTAAGCTAAATAAATCGCGCTGATAGGTAGGTTCCACTAACAGTTGATAGCTTATTCGCGGCTGTTCGCTGCGAAAATTGGTACTGGATACTGCTCGCTCTTTAAAGCGTGAATTGATCCGCCAGCTTCGGCCATCAAAATCTTCAAAGACTTTAACGCGCCAATACCAATCCGGACGTTCAGGTATGTCAGACTGAAAGCGTACTCTAAAGGCCAAGGCATCACTCTTAACCAATTGCTCAATACTGCCTGGGTCCAAGGTATCACTTAATCCTGAACTGGCGATATTTTGATTTGGGATTTGCCAAAGGGGCGGCAGGCGTGGGAACAGCAAAAACAAGCCAAGCCAAATTGGTAATATCATTATAAAAAGCAAACTGAGTCTTTTCGGTTGCAGTGGTAACTCTTCTGCGGCAGATAAACGGTGTTGTAAATAAAGATTGAGCCCCATAACTGCAATAATCATTAGGGCTAAAGCCATTTGTTGATAAAAAATAAAGCCACAAGCCAGCGAGAAATAATGCACCCAAATTAATTGCTGGGCTTCTTGGCGTAACGTTAGGGTAAATCCTCTAGCAATAGCCGCTAGCAGTAAAATATGCAGCATCAGGTTAAAGACGCCAAGTTGTCCCCATTGCCAGAGTAATAATACTAAGATTGGTGCAACAAGCAGATTCAATTGCTTTTGGGTTAGTGCTTCGCTGTTGTGCCATAAACGCCAACCTTGCCACCCTAATAAAGCGGCAAATAACAAGCTATTCCAAAACGGTAAGGCGGGTTGGTACAACGCCAGCAAGGCGCTTTGAATCAACAGCGCTTGCCAAGCAAAGGCTTTTGGTAAGAGTAATTGGCCGGCTAGCATAATGCTAATGCCTGTAAACAACGCTTTAGGTGCGTTGCACCCGTTGCTGGAGCCAAGCGTTCCAGCGGCGTTTGTAGGCCATAACATGCCCCTTGCTGTTCCAGCAACAGCAATGTCTGGCAAGCTTGCCGTAGCAGTAACTCTAAGGCTACCCCTTGCACTGCGGGGATGATTACCCATTCAGGCATGGGCGCGGAAGCAACATTTTGCTGCCTCACCACAGGATGTTGCGGCATGGTTGCGAGTTTTTTCCATAGGATCCTGTTGGTGTTATCACCCGCTTGATAGGCTTTTACCTCTGCAGGAAGTTCGTCCAATAAGTCGGGTTGCTGCGCTTTTAAAACTGTTTCCTCGGCAAGCTGGCTCGGGGCGTTTTCTGGAGTAGGGTAAACCCAAATCTGTGCTTTGAGTGCAGGGTAACTCCATACCCGAAATAAACCGAGTGGATAATCACTGCAGATCACTAAACGCGGCAGTGGGTAGCAGCCGCGGCTTAATAGGGGTAAATCTAAGCTAAAACGGCTTTCACCTTGTAATAGGCTAAGACCTTGACGTAAGCGTTGTCCTCTTAGCCCCAAGTAAAGCATCTGTGCTTGGTTTTTATTAAGGACTAACGCTAGTTGTCCGGCTTTATCAGCAAAGGTTTCGCTATCATTGGCTACAGTCAACTGCAACTGATTAACATTAAAAAAGGCCAGCAGCATAGCGCCCAGCATAATACTCAATAAAACAAAGCTGACTAATAAGATCAGATTGTTTTGATAGTTGGTACCAAGTAAATACAACAGGGCTATCAACACCAAAAACCAGCAACCAAAACGACTCGGCAGGATATAAATAACGCCTTGGTGCAGCGTCGCGCGCTCAGCGGCAGGCTGCCGCTTATCTAACCAGCGGCCAAATCGTTGTTGTAGAAATTGGGTCAGTTTACCCATTTTCATAGATGGCAAACGGTGCTCTGCAGTATTGCGTTACTGATACTAAAATCGCCAGCAACGCTTTGCGGATTGACACGATGTTCGGCCACAAAAGGAAAAACGTGTTGCACATCATCTGCCGTCACAAACTCACGACCAGCAAGAAATGCCATGGCCTTTGCTGCTCGTACTATCGCTTTTGCCGCTCTGGGTGATAAAGGCAACTGGCTTTTATTGTCACGACTGGCCTGTACTAAGTTTAAGATATATTCCAGTAATGCCGGTTGAATGGTGATTTTTGGTACCTGCTGCTGCAAGGCTAACAGTTGTGCAGGCAGCAGCGGTTCCGAAAGTAAATGTAGACGCGAGCCAAATTGGTCATCTTGCAGTAATTGCAGCTCTGCGGCTTTGTCTGGAAAGCCTAAAGAGATCCGAAATAAGAAACGATCAAGTTGTGATTCAGGTAAGGCGCTGGTCCCAGTATGAAATAGGGGATTTTGCGTAGCAATAACAAAAAATGGCTGTTGTAATACTCTGGTTTCACCATCAATAGACACTTGACGTTCTTCCATCGCTTCGAGCAAGGCGCTTTGTGTTTTCGGACTCGCGCGATTAATTTCGTCGGCCAACAGCACCTGACTGAAAATAGGCCCAGGTTGAAAATAGAATTGTGCTG
>CAZNXI010000055.1:0-15777 GCA_964577005.1 uncultured Rheinheimera sp. | reverse complement strand
TCTGTTTTTTGGCGTGGTATTTAACAGCGGTGCCGCCAGTGCCTATATGTTGGTGACCTACGGCTGCTTTGGCATTATGGGGCCAGCCATGTTTAATTTCGCCATGAATATTGCCAGTGACCGTGCCCATGGCTGGTTAACCTTAAAGCGTTTGTCGCCCATGCCAGTACCTGCCTATTTGCTGGCAAAATTTGCAACCGCATTGGTGTTTTCACTGGCGATTATTGTACTGCTGTTTAGCATTGCTGCGGTGTTTGCCGGAGTAAGGTTGGCACTGACACAATGGGTTTTACTGGCAGTGGTGTTATTGTTAGGTACCTTACCTTTTGCCTTAATTGGCCTGATTTTAGGCTTAACCCTTAGTGATAAAGCTGCCCCAGCAGTAGTGAACCTTGTGTACTTACCGATGGCCATGTTATCGGGCTTATGGTTACCGATCAACATGTTACCTAGCTTACTGCAGCAAGCCAGCTGGATTTGGCCAAGCTACCATCTATCGCAAGTAGGTCTTAAAGTGATTGGCATGGAACAAGGTTATGCTCTGTGGTTGCACCTGCTCGCGCTTGCTATTAGCACTGTGCTGCTGGCTATCGTTGCTTGCTGGTCATTTAAGCGGCTTAGCCAAAGCCGGTGAAGTTCATGTTCAGAATATTGGCTAAAAAGTAGTGGTATTTACCACTTTACGAACAGCTCTTTAAGCTATGATAATTTAAGATCATGATTTATATTGTATTTGTGTTAGGCATGTTTGTTGCTAATTAAGACGGAACATAAAATTTATAAGATACAAGGAAATCATCATGTGGAAAACAACCTTAGTGTTTATGGCGTTGTCGGTCAGTGCGGTGCAAGCCACTGAATACTGTGCTTTTTCGTCGCAGCAGCAATTAACGTTACAAGATGTCGCAAAGCTCAAATTAAGCATTGCGGCAGATCAGCTGCGTGTGACCGGCAGTGATCGTAGCGATATTCAGCTACAGGCCACATTATGCGCATCATCTCAGGATCGCTTAGATGAAATGCAAATAACCCATACTCAGCAGGCTGATAGCGCAGACATTACGTTATTACCTAAGCAACGTAACAATAGTTTTAGTCGAAGTTTTTGGGGCGGGCGTAACGACAAATACAGTAAATTTGAGTTAGTGCTGCAGGTGCCACAGAGCCTGTTAGTAGAATTGGCGGTAGGCTCTGGTACAGCAGAGCTCTCGAATTTACAGCAACTTAACTTACAACTGAGCTCAGGCGATGTTAATGCCAATGCTATTAAAGGGAACGTAGAAGCGACAATATCGAGCGGTACTTTTAAGTTAACCGAGGCTGGTGCAGTCAAATTAAATGCGCTTGCTTCAGGTGAAGCAGTGTTAAAAAACATCGCGGGGTTATATGTATACAGTGTTGGCTCTGGCGATCTAAAGGTATCGCAGATTAAAGGTGATGCCCGCCTTGCCAGCATAGGCTCGGGTCGTGTCGAGCTAACCGAGCAGCAAGGTGACTTACATATCGCCAGTGTCGGCTCAGGCGATGCCATCATCAAACAGTTAACCGGCAAGCTGATGATTGAACGTGTCGGTTCTGGCTCGGTAAGTATTGCTGATGTGAAGGGCGATGTGCAATTGGGCGCTTTAGGTTCTGGCGACATCAGAGTCAAACAAGTCACTGGCGATCTCAGCTTAGCACACAAGGGCAGTGGCGATTTTCAATTTAACAATGTCGCGGGAAAGGTTTTATTTAAGTGATGAAGATTAGCGGTTTTTAGGGAGTATCTGCTAGTAAAGCCGAAATGTTACTAGCAGAGTCTTCAAAAATTACTAAAGGTTATTGGCAATAATTGTCCGTTAGCTTTTTAGGTAAGATCATCTTAATTTATACTCAAAACCGGCTTCGGCTTCGCTATCGTGAAATGGCGTAACCCGGGTTTTCTTGTTAAATAAGCTATTGACCAAAGAATTTGGAAAGACCTCGATACCATTATTAAAATCTTCGACATTTTGGTTAAAAATGCGGATAGCAGCGCCGATATTTTCTTGCTGTTCGGCAATTTCACGCATTAAATTGTTAAAGATTTCTGAGGCTTTTAACTCTGGATAGGCTTCTACGGCAATAGTTAGGCCTTGCAGCAGTTTTTGGGTGCTGCCTTCGACCTGTTGCAGGGCGTCGGTATCGATAGTGTTGGGTTGCAGCCGTGCTAAGCCAGAGCGCAGTTCGGCAATGCTACTTTGTAAGCCCATTTCATGTTGTTTAAATTGTTCGGTGACTTGCTCCAGGTGCGGGATCATTTTATTTTTTTGCCGCTCCTGGGTAATCACATTGGCCCAGCCACGTTCTACCGCATTCATTCGGGTGATAATGCCGTTATAAATCATTACTACGACAACCAGTATTAAGGCGGCTAGCCCTAATAAGATACCTAATTCCATTTTTAACTCCTTGTTATTATTTGCTTAAAAGTTGCTATCAGAATGCCGTAGCAATTGATGTACGGTATTGAGTAGCTGTTGTAATTTGGGTAATGCCGTGGGTTGCTCAATACTTTGCCGGAAAAGCGCCAGTTGGTCCAGTCCGTAAGCTGGCTGGCTATCTAACACGTTTTTATCTGCAAAACTGATACAAAGCTCGCCATTATCACTAAATGCCAGATTGAGCTGCTTTAAGGCAGCGGCTTGCTCTTCCAGCGCAATAATCACGGCTGGCTTTAAAAAGCGAGCGGCTTGCAACGGGTCCGCAGCGCGTACCTGAAACATTTTATTAAAGCGGCCAGAATCACTTGTATAACGATCGCCTCTAATGCCCTCTGCAGCAAAGGCAGTAATAAACAAGTTTCGACAATACGCAAAAGGCAGCATTATGCCGTAGCGATCAAAATGATCGTATACTACTCGGGTAGTGACTTGCCCCTTGTTATTGGTTGAGACCTCAGTGCGCCGGTTTACATAATTAAAATGCCAATAATGATAGCTAAAGCTATGCTCGGAGCCAGTAAATTGGCCCTGAATAAGCTGTTTAAACTCACGTTTATAGTTGCCGCGTTTAAATTCAGCAAATTGCTGCAGCCAGTGGCTGGTTGCTGGCCAATCGGTTTTTTTCAACTGGGTAAGCTGATTATCCAGTAAGGCATTTTTCCAATAGAGTTGCTTGGTAAAAAGATTAAGCTGATGGATATGATGCAAGGCAATAAGCAGCGGGATTAGGCTAATTAATGCCATTGCTGCTGCGATATAATACAGCAGAGTATCAGCTTGCAGCTGATAGGTTAAAACGGCTACCAGAAAGCTCAACAGCAACCCGGCACTGCACAGGTACCAGCGCTGTTTATAGTGGTAACGAATAGGCTGCGGCAAAAGTGCCAACTTATCTAGCAGCTGCAGTAGTTCAGCTTTATTGCCGATCTGAGACAGTTGCTGATTAAATTGCGCTATCGCCTCGGCTAAGACCTTGTTAGGGTTTGATGTCGCCATAGTCATCCATGCTTGCAAAAAATAATACCTTAACAGCATGTTTTAATTAGGCAATAGTAGCTAGTAATTTCTGTTATTTTTATCAATTGCAAACAATAATTGTTATCATTTGTATCTTGGTCAGGTATCATAGCGCCGCTTTTTAGCCTTTGTTCCCATATTCAGGAGAGAAAATGCGTAACATCTTAACCTTAAGCGCTTTAGCGGTGCTCAGCAGTCACGCTGCAGCTGATCAAAAAGACACTGTGACTGAGAAGTCGCAGGATATTGAAGTGATGGTGGTGATAGGCAGTAAATTGGATAGTCCACAGCAAAACCTTGAAGTACCTCGCGCCTTAACCATTATTACCGATAAACATTTGCAGAACACTATGGCACAGGAGTTGTCAGATGTGCTGCGACAAACTCCCAGTATTGCCACCACTGATAACAGTCGACCTTTAGCTGGGCAAATCAGTATCAGGGGCTTTGGCAATGAGCGTATTAATCTTACGGTAGATGGCGTAAATTATCAGCAGTATAGCGATGGTTCGCGAAAGAATAGCTATTTCAATCCGTTGGATATTGATCCGAGTATTGTGAAAGCCATCGAGGTAACCCGCGGTGCCGACGGTATTACCCAAGGCAGTGGCGCTATTGGTGGGCAAATTCAGGTGGTAACTAAAGGTGGCTGGGATTATACCGATGACAAAGCCGGAGCAGGAGCTGTGCTAAGAGCGGGTTATGGTGATGCGCCCGACTTACACCAATATGGCAGTAGCGCCTTTTATGCTACTGACGATTATGCTGTAGCCTTACATGCCAATCGCCGCCGTTTTGGCGAGATTAAACTTAATTTGCCCGATAAAGAAGGCGAGTTAAGAGGGCAAAGTTTACGGGTGAAAAACGACAGTCAAAGCGATGATTTACGCTTAAAAATCAATGTAAAAACAACATCAGGACAGCTGGTAAGCGATACGCAGCATACTAAATCTGAAATTACTGATTTGCCCTTTCGTAATGCTGATTCTTGGGCTGGTCAACCTTTAACTGAACAAGAACAAAGCAAGCGTTTTAGTCAGGCCTTGGGTTATCATTATCAAGGAAAAGCGGCCTGGCAAAATATACAAAGCCGAGTTTATTATCAACGTTTTGAGCGTGAGCGTTTGCAACAGGGGCGTATTATTTTAGCGTCAAATACTTTCCCGTTTCATAACTTGGATACCTTTGAAGATGAAAGTTTTGGCGGTTCCATTCAACAGCAACTGCAATATCAGTCAGGGCGTTTTTATGGCCTATTCACCAGCTTTGCCCAAGCGGATGAAAACCGCTTTGCTGATCGGATGCATGACTTTTTAACCAATAGTGCCGGTACGTATTATGGTAAAAGTCAGGGTACCAATCTGGCAGCAGGGATGCGGGCAGATCTAGATTGGTCAAGCTGGCTCAGTAGCGAAATGGGCCTGCGTTACGATAATTATCGTCGAAGTTCAGATAATTTTGCGCAATATGGTGAAAACAGTGATGCGGATTGGTCATCAAACCTAGGTGTCACCCTGAGGCCGGCGCAATGGTTACGTTTATACAGCCGTTATAATGAAAGCTTCCGTGGTCCTAATTTACGTGAATTGTATAAATTAGACGAATGGCGCTGCCACCGACCAACCAAAATTTGTTATAGCGAGCCGCAGCCAGATTTAAAAGCTGAAAATAGCCGTAATACCGAAGTAGGTATGGGATTAACCTTTAACGGCCTGCCCTATGCTGATCAGCTGATGTTAAAACTTAACTGGTTTGATACGCGAGTTGACAACTTTATTGATACTGCGCCTTTTATGTATAAAATCGTGGATGGCGAAAAGGTCTTTGCATCACCCACCGAAGCAACGCATCGCGATTACTCTAGTCGGAATATTAGTGAGCTACGTTCTTTGGGGCTGGAGTTTGAGCTAACATACCGGCTTGGTACCTTTGAAGCCTTTGCAAACTATAGCCAAGTACGCATGGACATCAGCGGTGTGCCTAATTTCTTTTTGGGTACTATCGAACAGCGCCGCCAACCTTATGAAAGAGCCCCTCAGGATGTGATTAATCTAGGGTTACACTGGCAATTCGCTCCAGGCTTTAGTTTATCCACGGTATCGCGCTTTACTAAAGATATGCAGCGGTTACCACAGCTTTATCTGGATCGTAATATGGATGGCAAAGGCTCGCAGCTGCATAACGTATATCTCGCTTATCAACCTGAGTTTGTGAAGTTACAAGGGCTGGTAGTGCGGGCTGGTATCGAGAATCTTACCGATAAAACCTATGCTATTTGGCCAGATCCGGAAAGTAAAACTATGCCGGGACGCAACTACAAGGTTAATCTGAGTTACCAGTTTTAAACAACCGCGGGCAGGGTAACTGCCCGCAGTCTTTTTTGGCATAAGGTCATTTATGCAGAATGTTACACTTACTAAGATCGGCGCAAAGCCCCGCAGCTTGCTGCGAGGGAGTATGCTACCTAAACTTCTGCTCCAACACGCTTTAATTGCTGTTCTAATTCAATAACTTTGGCTTGTGCTTGGCGATTGGTAAAGGTTAAGCGCTCAATGGTTGAACTGCTATTATCTTTAACAAACAACAGTTGTTCTTCCAATTTTTGGATTTGCTGGTGTAATTGAATTTTTTCAGCTTGAGCTTGTTCCTGCGCTTCGCGTAATTGCTTGGTTTCTTCCCGTTGCAGTTTGATCGTTTCCCGCTGGCGGGTTAAGTTGGCAGCCGTCACTTCACTTTGTTCTTTTAGCATCACATTCGCATCTTGCAAGTGTGCCATTTTGCTTTCAAATACCTGCAATTGGGCGCGCAATCTTTGTAATTCTTGCTCTTGCGCCGCAAATTCATGTTCCGAACGCATTTCAGGTAATTTGGCACTAAGAGCAGCTAATTGATCTGTTTGGTTATTGATTTGCTCTGCCTGTTCGGCAATCAGGTCCTGCGCATCATTTAATTGCGCAATATACTGTGTTTGAGCTTGTTGTAAGCTCTGAATTTGCTGCTCTTGCTCGGCGTGTTCTGCCTTAGCCTGCTGTAAAAGCGTTCGCTGTTGTTCTGCCTCTTCCTGTTCTTGTTGTAGTTTTTTCTGCTGCAGAATCAAGGCTTGCTCTGATTTCTGTGATTGCTGCTCGACTAAAGCAACCTGTTGCTTTTGGGTCGACAACTCTTGTTGCAGCAGCTCTATACGTTGCTCAAGTTGGGTGACATGCTCTGATTGTTTACTATTAGAAGAGGACTGTAATTCCTGATAAGCCAGCTGCAGATTGTCAAATTTCTGCGTCAGCATCTCAATTTGTTCGGCAGCTAATCGGGCCGCGTCAGCTGAAGAGGCTTTTTGTTGTTCTAGCTCGTAGGCGTGTTCTTTTAGCTGGTTAAGATCACTTTGCTGTTGGTTGAGCTGCTGTTGTAGCTCATTGAGTGCTTTTTGGCGTTGCGTTGCGAGTTTTTGTGCATCAGTAAATTGTTCATGTAGCTCAGCATTATCAGCATTTTGTTCCTGAATTTGTTGCCGTAATTGGGTCAGTTGGTACTGTAATTCAGCATCTTGTGACTCCGTTCCGGCATTAGGTTCAGTGCTAACAACATATTCGGCTGAAGGGGCGGTATCGGTTGCTGTGTTGTCAGGTACGTCTTCAGCTAAAAGGGCTGTATCTGTTGCTGTGTTGTCAGAGACATCTTCAGTTAAAAGGGCTGTATCTGTTGCTGTGTTGTCAGAGACATCTTCAGCTAAAAGGGCTGTATCGGTTGCTGTGTTGTCAGGTACATCTTCAGCTAAAGGGACTGTATCGGTTGCTATGCTGTCTAGCGCATCAGTTACTGACCTGTCTAGCGGTGCTGACTCGTCGCAATTGTGCGTGGCTGGTTTCTCAATCAGCTCATTAGCAGTTACCGCAGCGGCTTGTTCGTTTTCATTTAACACGATGTCGAGCGGCTGATTTTCGGGTGAGTCTGGCTGCGCTGGCGGCTCAATAGCTTGAGTGTCTGCAATATGCGTTGATTCAGCTTGCTGCTCTGCCGACTGGCGTTTACCGAGTTGCCAAAATTTTGATAAGGAGCCAGGCATTTTTTCTGATAAAGAAGACAAGGCGCTGAGATTTAAGCTGGTTTTCACAGATTTACTGTCTTCTGGCTGGGGGGGCTGGTAGTTGTTTTTACTGCACCACTGATCAAACAGCACCATAACGCTGGTACGACTGCCACCCAATATTTTAATCAGGCTCTCCAGAGTGATGGGTTGTCCGTCTTGGAGTAATTGTTCACAGGCTGTTTTTACATCATTATAATTTGCCATGTTTTTCACTGATTTTGCCAAAATAGGCTCACTAGGATACTTATTTTTTAACCAAACGTGAATAATGCTTTTAGGTAGGTTGCTTAAGTATCTTTTTTGATTTTAATTTCATTAAAATCAAAAGTTTATGCTTATCTGTTGCTGTTTCAGAAAAGCCAGTTGTGTGCAGTTGTTTTTAAGCTGCATTGCTCGCAATATGTGCAGTAAGTTACATACTGTAAGGTAGCAAGCTTGCTATGCTTGGCGGTATCAAAAACGGAGGCCACAATGTTTTGCTATGAATATCTGCCCACGCCTTTGGGTTTACTAGAAATTGCTGCGTCTGAGCAGGGGCTGGTGGCTGTGGCTTTTTGTGATAAGCCGCGCCAGCTTATTAAGCCACAGCGCATAACACAGCAAGCAAAACAGCAGCTATTAGCTTATTTTAATCAAGAGCTTACGGTTTTTAATCTCCCCTTGGCGGCAGAGGGTACAGCTTTTCAACAACAAGTGTGGCAGGCTTTAACCACTATTCCTTACGGTCAAACTGCCAGTTATGGCGAGATTGCCAAGGCTATAAATAACCCAAAGGGCGTTCGAGCAGTAGGGCTGGCTAATGGCAAAAACCCCATTGCGATTATTGTGCCTTGCCACCGAATTATTGGCGCGAATGGTACCTTAACGGGTTATGCCGGCGGCTTAGATAAAAAGGCTTGGTTGCTGGCGCATGAAGGCGCGAAGTTTCGTTTATGACGAGGCTGGATTCCTCACTCGTGCTGCAGTGCGCGAGTGAGGTTAGAGTATTTTTTGTTGTTAGAGCGTTTTATAAGCGGATCTATTTAGTCCTTTACGCGGCTTTAGCCAGTAACCATTTTTGCGTGAATTGCTTAGCCACAATACGCAGAATTAAGGCGGCGAGTAACAAGGCTGCCGTCAATTCCAGCCAGCTTGGTAGCACCGAGTGCTGATGTTGCATGGCGCCTTGCACAGAGATATCAAAGTAGTTTAATGCCACATCTAACAGCCAGCCAAAAAACACTGACATCACGATCACGCCAAATAAATAAGCCCCCAGTGCACGTTTGCCTAGCTCTTTATAGACCACACTGATAGTAGCAATATTGGTGGCAGGGCCAGCCTGCATAAACACAAGCGCCGCGCCTGGCGAGATCCCCATTAGCATCAATGCCGCCGCTATCGGGGTTGAAGCGGTAGCACAGACATACATAGGGACAGAAATCAGCACCATTAACAGCATCATCCAAATACTGCTACCGTATTGTGCTAAGGCATCCATTGGCACCAGCGTTTGCACTAAGGCCGCGAAAAACAAACCGATTAACAACCATAGGTAAAAATCGCTTAATAGCTTACCGGTACTGTATGCCAGCCCGGCTTTGGCTTGCTGTAAAAAGCTGGGTTTTGCATTGGCAGCGGCTGTGGAGGTCTTGCTGGGGCAGCAGCTGGTTTTCGTGGTGGCAACCTCGGTCTCGGCTGGCGCTTTGCTCGGGCAGCACGATGCTGCAACAGGCTCGACTGGTGTTGTTATAACGGCTTTACTGGCGCAGCAACTTTTGACGGGTGCAGTTTCAGCCTTAGTATCGCTCGCTGCGCGGGTATTGCTCACAGTATGTTCGGTTCTACCCACTAACAGGCCAGCAATAATAGCACTGCTAATCGCCGCAATAGGGCGCACTATGGCCATTAACGGGCCCAGCAACACATAAGATACTGAAATAGAATCCACACCGGTTTCTGGCGTGGCACTTAAAAAGGCTACGGTAGCGCCTTTGCTGGCACCACCGCGGCGTAATTGCATGGCGGCAGGGATCACGCCACAGCTACACAAGGGTAAAGGTGCACCAAATAACGCCCCTTTAACGACGGGTTTCACCCCATCGCCACCCAGTTGTTTTTGTAGCCAGTCCATCGGGATCCAGGTTTTCATGATAGCGGCAACTAACAATCCCACTAACAACCAAGGGGCGGAAAGTACAAAGAGTTGCCAGAAATTTTCGATAAAACTTAACATGCTGCACACTCCGATTTGGGGCTATGTTGCTCGGCCTGCGCCAGCTGGCCTTGCTCTAAAGCGGTCAGAATTGAACATTCGGTGGCGCTGGCTGTACCACCACAACAGGCTTGGTCTAATTGTTCCAATGCCTGATAAAAGCGTTGTAATTCGGAGATTTGCTGGGCTATTTCGGCCATTTTATGCTGCACCTTGTCTTTGACATCGCTGCATTGCCACTGGCTTTTGTTATCTTCAATCTGCAGCAATTCACGAATTTGTTGCAGGCTAAAGCCGACACTTTTGGCGCGTAAAATAAAGGCCAAGCGTTGACTGTCTGCCGCGCTATATAAGCGATAACCGCCTTCCGATCGCGCGCTGGGCGTTAATAACTGCTGCTTTTCATAAAAGCGGATGGTATCTACGCTAACGCCATGCTGTTTTACTAAGTCGCCAATTTTCATCTGGGTACTCCTCTATTGCACTTAGTATAAACCCTAGTGCAAGCTCCAGAGTCAAGGGTTAAAAAAGATTTATCATAAAACTGGCAGTTTTAGGCAAGCTTGCTATCTTTAAAAGACAAATGCGACAATTGCTCAATGAAGCAGCATAGCGCCAGCTAAGGGGGTTAACGATGACAGTAAAACGAGTGATGTGTGTCGACGACTCGCCCATCATGTTATCCAAGTTAAAGCAGTTAATTGAAAACTTAGGTTACGAAGTGTGCGGTGTGCTGCAGTCTGGTCTAGATGCGCTGAAGCGTTATCCCGAGTTACAACCTGATGTCGTCACTATGGATATCACTATGCCGGGTATCGACGGTATTGAAACGGTTAAGCAGCTGAAGCAGCTAGATGCCGGTGTCAGGATTGTCATGGTCACCTCGCATGGTCAAGAAAATATGGTTTTACAAGCTTTGAAAGCTGGCGCTAAAGGTTATGTGATGAAACCTTTAGATGTGGAAAAGCTACGCGAGCATCTCGCAAAAGCACTCCAGTGAGGTGACTATGTCTGAAACGCCTTTAGCGGATGTCGCCTTAACTGACACCGTGTTTTTACCCTTACTCCACACAAGTTTTAAACCCTTACTGCATGCTGAGCAACAGTTTTCTGGGTTTACGGTGGTGCCTTCAATTAGCAGTACTCGCGATATTTGCGCCACCATTAGCTTAACAGGCCCACTCAGTATTATGGTGTTACTGGTGTTAGATCATGCTGCGGCATGGAAATTAATGCAGCACGAAATACAACCCTTAGGGCTAGAAGAAAATGATGACATGCTGGAAGCGGTATTAGGTGAAATAATCAATATCATTGGTGGTAATGCTACTGCCAAACTCGCCAGCAATGGGCAACATATTCATTTATCTTTGCCAATGGTGCTGCAAGCAGCCAAATTAAGGCCAGCGGGTCGGGTTTGCATTCAACAAAGCCAAGTTAATACCGATTTTGGTGTGGTTGAAGCTTACTGTGTGAGTCCGGCTAATCTTTGCTTTAGCTAATACCCTAAGGACATTATGCAAGTATTGACGAGCGTAGCAATGGAGTGTTTTTCAAGAGTTATACGCTTGTTATGGCTAACGTTAGTGTATGTAATTGCTGCCTATTTTTTATTAAATCGGCCCCTTGCGGCAGCGGTTATGCCTGAAACGGCAAAACCTACTACCGAGACGCTAGGCGAAGCAAAACTCTTGGTTTTGCAGGACCCCTCAGCGGCTTTAACGGTGGATAGCGTGTTACAACAACACTATCCCGCCGACTTTACCCCTTTAGAAGGCAGTTATCTTAGCGCTGGCTTTACCGATGCTGCAATTTGGCTAAAGCTACCCATGCCCAAGGTCGAGCAGCAAACAGCGCTTTGGTTGAGTTTAGGTAACCCACTACTGCAAAATATTTCGCTTTATCGCGTCGATAACATGGCTAGCGGCCCTATTGCTACTTTGTTACAGCGCGGTGGCGTGGCTGAGCCCGCAGTCTTACGTAAACTGATGGGCTCTACGCACTATTTTGCTATAACGCTCGAGCCAAGCGATTCCGCTTATTATCTGCTGCGCTTAAGCAGTTCGAGCAGTTTATCCTTACCTATCAGCCTGATTACTCAGCAAGAAAAAGAGCAACGTTTACGCAATGAACACCTCTGGTTCGGCTTAGTGATTGGGTTACTGCTGTTATTAATCTTCTATAACCTACTGGTTGCCCTGCTTACGCGTTGCCGTGCTAACCTGATTTATACCGGTTTTTTAACCTTTATTTTGACGTTATTTGCTGTTGTGTCTGGTTTAGGGGCAAGTTTTCTTTGGCCTAACCATGCATTAGCCTTTAAATGGTTAATTCCACTGTCGTTATCTTTAGTCAGCTTTTTTAGTTATCGTTTTGCTTTAGAGTATTTTCAGGGGCAAGCTCAGCAGGGCTTTACCACCGCCATTCGCTGGCTAGCGTGGGCGAGCTTGCTCTTACTGGCAACCATGTGGCTACTCAGTTATCCCACGGCAACCAAATTAGCTATGGCTAATGCCTTATTAATGGTGCTCGTGCTGTTGGTGTTCGCCATCAAATGTCGGCTGCAACATTTGCCGGGTGCCGATATTTTCCTGATTGGGCGGCTGTTTATCTTGGCTGGCGGCTTAGTGCAGTTTTTAAAAACCATGGCGTTGATCCCTGCCTATTATTTGGTGGAATACATTTTGTTTGTGGGGGCCATTGCCGAAGGCATAGTGTTATCAATGGGCTTGGCATTAAAAGCTGCTTGGTCGGAACAACAGCGGCAGGCCGCTGAGCTGGCGCAATTAGCTGAAAAAAATGCTTCGCTAACCGCTATCGCCTCGTTAAACCAGCAACTGGAAAGCGAAGTTAAAGAACGCCGGCAAAGCGAACAGGTACAAGCAACCTTGTTCAAAATCAGCGAATTAGCGGCCGGTAACGAGGCGTTAGGGCCATTTTTACGGCAGGTGAATCAGGCGTTAAGTGAACTCTTGCTAGCTAAAAACTTTTTTGTCGCCTTATATGATAAAGCGCAGCACACTATTCAATTCCCCTATATGGCAGACGAAAAAGGCCAAGATGTCCCCGATCCCAATGCTTACATTCCTGCTGATCAGCTAAAAGGCAGTTGGAGTATGTGGATTATTGAGCATGGCCAACCCCTATATGGCAATGCAGAGCAAATTACTGCTAAGAGTGGCTTAGCGCCGCGTTTTGGTAGTGTGGCCCAGTACTGGCTGGGCTTACCGTTGTTTAATGAACAGCAGGTGTTTGGCGTACTTTGCTTGCAAATTTATGATCAGGGTATGAGTTACTCCGAAGACGAGCGCCGCTTACTGGAATATGTATCGAGGCACATTTCGCAATCTCTGCAACGTAAGCAATACCGTCGTCAGTTAGAGCAACAAGTCGCCGAACGAACCGAAGCTTACCGACAAAGTGTGCAGCAAATAAAAACCTTATTAGATAATACCGGACAAGGCTTTTTAACTTTTGATCGAGAGCTAACCATTGCCCCTGATTACAGTAAAGCCTGCTTAACTATTTTCCAAACCACCGCCTTAACCGGCAAAGTGGTGACGTGGTTGGCCGCTAATGATGCTAAACTACAGGCGCTATACGAGGAAACCTTAGCCGAAGTATTTGACCCAGCACAAACTGCGGATATGGTATCGGTTTACTTAAGCCTGTTACCGCAAGAACGCGTGTTTTTTAATAAGCGTTATCAAATCGCTTATCGGAAAATTGCCCCTGAGCAAATTATGGTGATCCTCAGTGATATTACCGAGCAAACAGCGTTACAGCAGGCACTGCAGGCGCAGCAACAACAAGCCAACTTTGTGGTGTATGCGTTATTACACCCCGAAGAAGTGAAGCAAACCTTACTCAGTTTTCAGCAATTAATGACACGTTTACCCGATCTCTGTCGCGAGCCTGATCACGACATGTTACAGATGATCTATCGGGAAATTCATACCTTTAAAAGCTTATTGGCGCAAATTTTATGTCCGCACTTACCTGCCTTGTTACATGCGCTGGAAACTGAGTTGCAGCAACAGTTAGCCTTACCCAGCGCAACGCCAATATTGCAGCACCTTGACGAGACGTATCCCTTACAAGAACGCTTAGACGAGGTCTTTGCCTTACTCAAGCAGTGTTTAGGGGGCGATTATTTCTTGCAAGAGCAGCGGGTTGTGGTACCCATGTCGTTGCTACAACAAATAGTTCCGATCCTGACAGAAAGCCAACCTGAGCTTGCACTGGCATTACGGCAAATACAATACACGCCTTTGGCGCATTTACTGAGCGGACACTTTGCGACAGCCGAGCGGATTGCGCTTGAACAGGGTAAACAGCTAGCGCCAATCCATTATAAGGGGGCCGCAGTGCATTTAGATGCGCAGTATTATCAGCCGCTATTAGATACGCTGGTCCACCTGTTCCGAAATGCCGTGGATCATGGCATTGAATCGCCTTGGCAGCGAGAAGAGTGCGGTAAAACGGCTGAAGCAACTATTCATTGCATAGGCACAATGCAAGATCACACGCTGCATTTACAGATCAGTGATGATGGCCAAGGTTTAGTGCCCGCGCTAATTCGGCAACAAGCGCTAAACCGAGGGTTATTAACCGAACAAGCCGAGTGCAGTGCGCATGAGCTGGCGCAGTATATTTTTAACGAGGGTTTTTCAACCAAAACCGATGTGACCACCCTATCAGGGCGTGGCATCGGGTTAGCCGCCGTACGCCACGCCTGTGCGCGATATCAAGCCAGTATCAGTGTGTATAGCGAACCGGGCGAAGGCTGCCGGTTTGAGCTAATACTGCCGTTAGCCCCCGACAGCTATCTGCTGGCTTAGTCATCTGCTAACAAGCAATGCTTGGCGTAGTCTTTGGCTTCATTCATGCTCCAGTCGCCTTTGGGCTTAGCGTCCATGGCTTTGCACCATTTTTTTGAACCCACTTCTGGGGCGCAAGCAGTTAACAATACCAATGCTGCGACGGCGGTAATAAGTGTTTTTTTCATGTGTAGTCCTGATTTTTGGCATCCGTGTGTCACATTGTGGCGCAAAAAATGCCGATAATCGAACGCTTTTTTACTGAGACTGCAAATACCTAGCGCGCCACAAACTCCAATACTGTCGCATTAATACAATAACGGGTGCTACCATTGGGGCCATCGTTAAAGACATGGCCTAAATGGATGCCAGATACTGCTGCCAATACTTCGGTGCGCACCATACCGTGGCTATAATCGGGTTTAGTGGTAATAGCACCGTCGACCGGTTTGCTAAAAGACAGCCAACCGGTACCTGAGTTAAAGCGATCGCGGGTATCAAACAGTGGCGCACCGCTTAAGGTATCTATAAACACGCCATCAGGGGTATTTTTAAACTGCTCATACTGCTGACAAAACGGCCGGTCGGTAGCGCTTTGAAACGCCACATTAAAGGCTTCGCTTTGCTCACCCAAACTAAAGTGGCCCAGCACCTTATAAAAGTCAGCGGGCGCCATATAACCTTGCACACCCAGCAATTCTTTGCCGTTTTCTAAGAACAGCAGGGTCGGTGTGGCCCAGGTTGGTGTGGTGATTTGCAAGTCTGTTAACTGGTTCGCTCGGCGTAAGTGCAGCGGAATTTTCCCTTGATAGTCTTTTACTACATCGGCCTTAAACTTTTCGCAATAAGGGCAATCGGGCGCGTCTAACATCACAATATGTTTGCCTTGTAATAAGGCACTATTATCTATCTCTGCGCTAAGCACTGGCGCACCAGAAAAGCGCACACCGGTAGCATGATCGGGGCAATAGCCATTAGGGTTTTTCACCAAGTAATCTTGATGAAAGTCCTCGGCGGGATAAAAGGTTTTTAACGGCTGTATTTGGGTTTGAATAGGCCCAAAACCAGCGGCACTTAACAAAGGCTGATAACGCGCCGTCACTGCCTTGGCACTCGCCGCTTGCTCAGCACTGTTGTAAAAAATCACCGAGCGGTACTGGGTACCAATGTCGTTACCCTGCCGATTTTGCTGCGTGGGAT
>CAZNXI010000054.1:0-15908 GCA_964577005.1 uncultured Rheinheimera sp. | reverse complement strand
GAAATCCTCAGTCGTGAAGGATTCGGCGATGTGGCAGCGGCACTGGACGATCCGGCAGCGCTACGCGCCCAAGCCGTGCAGGCACTGCTGCGCAGTTATCGCAACCGTGTCTTTGGTCTACCGTACTTCACTGTCGGTCGGGATGGCTACTGGGGCGTTGACCGTCTTCCATTCGCTCTGGCCCAGGCTGGATTGCCCCTTGAGGGCATCGTCAATGCCTGGACCGCACAGATCAACGCTTCCACAGCCGAGGTTCGTGTTTCGGCAACGGAGGAGTCCACGCCGAAACACGAGTGGCAGACCGTATGATCGCCCTTAGATCTTCCGTCTATTTGCTTCCGGGCACGCGCTCCAGCGTCGCAAATTGGTGCGCGGAACGGGGTTGCGATCCGGCCCTGTACTCGGCACTTTCGGCGAGTGGCGCCAACCACTACTTCAGCGCCGATGGCCGGCACTTGCTTGATATGGGCAACGAAGCAGTCGACAAGCTGTTTGACAGCCTGGCGGTAGCGCCCGACGAAATCGACGTCCTGATTCTTTACCAGACATCCCCGTGCAACGTTCTACCGGCGCCGTATTCGCTGGCCGGTGCCTTGCGGCAGCGCTGTGGCCTCAGTTCGGCACTTGCCTTCTCCATCGTCCAGCAGCAGTGCGTATCACCGGTACATGCTTTCCGCGCCCTTGATGCCTTGATGGAAAAACACGAACACTGGCGTCACGCCATCCTCGTTGGAATCGACACCATCCTCCGGGAGGATTTGCGTCCGATCGCCAATAGCGGCTTCCACAGTGACGGCGCCTCTGCCTTGCTGGTCTCCCGTGACGGATCGAGTCGAATCCGCTGCGTCGAAACCTACAACGATCCCAAGGCCACGCAGGGAATTCTCGCCGACGGTAGCTATGAGCCGAACGAAAACTACCTTTGGTCACTGATTTCAGTGGTCCGTCGAGTCATGAAATCAGCCCAGCTAAGCAGCGAACAGGTGACAACGGTCATCCCGCACAACGTGAATCTGCCGGCTTGGCGTCAGGCTCTGGATGCATTGCGCATCCCAGCCGAACGACTGTTCTCTGACAACTTTGGTCGTACTGGCCACATTTTCGGCTCCGATGCCGCGATCAATATCGCCGACTCTGGCGTACTGTCCAAGCCGGGTAACCACCTGGTTTTTGCCAGCGGCATCGGCGGCTGCTTTGGAGGATTCCTACTTGAAACTGGAGCTAACAGCGCATGACTCGTGATCAATCTGCCGCAACGACGGCGCGCATCGCCGATACCGATCTGCCGATGCTCGACCTGTTCCCGGTTGCCAAGGAGCACGCCGACCTGGTCCATGAGTGGATTCATGACCCAAGGGCGAAGTGTTGGCTCGACCTTGGTGGCGGGCGTCAGGACATGTCCAAGCGAGATCTGTTCCTGATGGTTACCAGTGCCCGCAACCACGCACGACTGTTCCGACTGCCGGGCCAGGACGAGCCGCTTGGTCTGATTTGCCTCAATGATTCGGTGAACCTGATGGGTTCAGCTGAAGCCTGGGGTGTGCGCGGCGTCTACAGCGGTGCACCTGCCAATATTTCAGCCTCTGCGTTTGTCCTTGCGCTGGCCAGTGGTTTCGTTGATCTGGGCCGAGAAGTTATCGGATCCTGGGTCGTCGACTGCAACCAGTTCTCAGTGGCAATGCACCTGAAGCTCGGTTTCCAGGAAACCGGAAGGATGCGCAATCGGCATCTCATGAATGGCCGCCACTACGACCGCGTGCTGTTTGACATGACACGCAGTGAGTTTGCCGAACGGTACCCGGATGTGCCGTCGGAGAACGGTCTGTCTATTCGCCAATTGCAGATGGTCGCCGGCGACGACATTGCAGCAGACCTGGAGGCGGCATGAGCACGGTGAATGACCAAATCGGGATCGCCGATGCCGCCTACGCCCTGCCCGGACCCGCCGTCGACATCGTCGACTGGGCGCTTGAAGAGGGCATCAACGATGACTTGGTGAGAGACCTTATCGAAAACGGTTGCCGCTACTTCCATATAGGGACTGACATGTCGGACGCCGATCTGATCGCAATGGCGATCGAGCGTCTGAGCTTGCGCAGACCGAAGTTGCTGGGTGAAGTGCGCTATCTGATCCATGCCCATACTGAGGCCTTCAGCATTCCGCCGCCGCCGGTTTCGGTGCTGGGTGAAATCACCGATCGATTTGGTCTTGAGCTGACGATGTCGTTCTCTGTCGGCCATGTCGCATGTGCCTCTGTCATTAACGCTATTGACTGGTGCGCTCGTCTGCTGGCGTCCGACCCGGAAGCGGAATATGGCTTGGTCGTGACGTCAGACCGGGTCTTCGGCAATGCCAAGCATCGGCTTCGTCAGGATGCCGGCATCCAGAGTGATGGTGGCTCGGCGATCCTGATCTCCAAATCGGAGCTTCGCTGCCGGATCGGTGCCGTCAGTGTCAAAAATTTTGCCCGGCTACACGAAGGGCCTAACAACGTCCAGAACGCTGCTGCAATCGCCCGCTATACGTGGTTGCACACGAAACAGCTGTTTCTGGAGCACGGTGAGCGCTCTGGCATTCCGGTGGAGAAGCACGGTGTCATTTTGCCGATCAATGCCGATCGCCACTATTGGATTCAGATTGCCAAGGCAATGTCCCTACCGGAGTCGAGTTTGTTTCTCGACAACATCCGGATACGCGGACACGCCTGCTGTGCGGACTTTGCAGTGAATCTGGTGGACCATGGTTTCGCCCGCATTGATCGCGGCGAGCCGGTTCTGCTTTGTGGCCAGTCGAACGTCGGCGCCTACGCCGCGATTAGTCTCCTGCCCCTGCGCCAGCCAGCCCAGTCCAGGTCCGACCTCTCTCAATCCCTGGAGGCGGCATGAGCATTGCCATCTCAGCTCTGTGCGTACAGCCAGCTCCGGTAGCCTCTCAGGCCAGCCTGTTGGGGACGCCGATCGCGTCTGCCTACCATCATCTGTATGACGAGGCCGGGCAGTTCTCGCGACCGAATACGGTTCGTCGGGGAGTAACACGCTTGTACTGTCCCGAGTTCGAGTCGGCCATCGCTGACCGAAGTCAACGCAGTGCGGACCTGGCATCAAGTGCCGTATCTACACTGCTGCGCTCGACACCAACGGCCGGCACACAGGTGCAGTCGATCATGCACACCCAATGCACCTTGGACCGGCAAATTCTCGGCTCCAACTGTCTTCGCATCCAGTACGACCACTATCCAGACGCGTTGTCGGCAGTTTCTTTTGGGCAACTTGGCACCTCCGCTCTGCCCACGCTATTCGTGCTGGCGAACCACAATCTTGCACAGCAGCCTGGTTTGGGAGTATCGATCACCGCTTGCGATCAATGGATCGCGCCGTTTTACCGTCGCATTCCCGGCGTCGTTACCTATGGCGATGGTGCTGGTGCCTGCGTCGTCTTTGCAGCCGACAAAGTGCATCAGCCGGTGGCGAAGGTAGAGTCGGTGGCCCTCAAGTACCGCTCTCTGGCACCCGACCTGTGGTCGGCAGCGGCGGACGAAATCCTGGATCGGCTGCAGGAGCTGGCAAGTGAGTGCGTTGGGTCTCTGACCGGTTCGCTGACGCAACGGCAGCGTGAAGATCTGATCGTCATTGGCGACCGCTACCACGGTGACTTGGAGCGGCGCGTCGCTGAGAACTGTGGCCTGCGCGACCATCAGGTTCGACGGCAAGGTAACGAATGTCATATGTCTTCATTCTCGCTGCTGGCTTCGATTGATAGGGCGGTCACCGAGGCCGTGCGAGAGCAACGCGATCGGACGGCGCTGGTTTGGACGGCATCCCTGTCAGGCCACGCTGGCGCAATGCTCGTCCATTGTTCGGCGCAGTCCGTGCAAACCGATGGCGCATGGTACAAAACATCTACAAACGTAGATGCCATTTAATATATTAACTCGGAGCACTTCATGAAGACGCTGTTGGTACTGGCCCGTGGCGAGGGCAAGTCTTATTTCGACCTGAAAGGAAACCTGATCTTTGACGATCTTCCGTTCAAGGTCGTCGTCTTGTGCAATAAAGCAACGCTTTCTTACTTCGAGCATGCAAAAGAATCTGTCGAAGTGCATCCCGTGCGCTGGAGCGACCCGACCGAAGTTCGCCAGATCGTGCGCGATCTGCACACGACCATAGGGTTCGACCGCATCGCCACCTTGGACGAAATGATGATCGATCTGGCCGCCGAATTGCGGCAGGAGCTTGGGATCCCCGGTATGCAGCCGGAAGAGGCGGCACGATTTCGCGACAAGACTGTGATGAAGCGAATTCTCGCCGACCATGGCATGCGGGTACCGCATTTCTCGCCGTGTTCGGACCGCGGGCGAGTCACTGACCTGCTTTCCCGGCACGAGAAGCTGATCATCAAGCCAAACGACGGTCAAGGCTCGCGCGACATCGCCTTCGTTGAGTCCGACGAGGAACTTGAGCGCTGGTACGCAGGCTGTACTGACCCGACTGAATTTCAGGCCGAGGAATACATCGACGGCGTCCTGTACCACATCAATGCCTTGGTAGAGAACGGCAAGGCGAATCTGACGGCAAGCGCCCCATACCTACCCGGAATGGCAAACATCGACTTCAGCAGTGGCGCGCCGTTTGTCAGCGTCATGCTTGATGACGGAGAACTCAAGCGACGACTTGAGCACTTCTCAGAACAGGTCATCGATGCCCTCCAGCTCAGCCATGGCGTTACCCACTTGGAGTGCTTTGTCACACCGGAGGACGAGATCGTCTTCTGCGAGATTGCCAACCGTCCGGGTGGCGGTGGCATCGTCTTGATGATCGAGGCCCAGCACGGCATCAACTACAGTCGGGCGGCGATTCTGCTTGAGATGGGCAATTCATGCCCGGTTCCAATCGGCTTCGTCAGCCAGGGACATGTAGTCGGACTGATGGGTTTTCGTAGCAAAGAGTCCGGGTTCCTGAAGCGCGTCGCTCCGAGCGACCAGTTCTCCGAAAACTGGATCCATCTGTTTCGCGCCGAGGCAGAGGAAGGCAGCTTCGTTCCCGCGAGCGCGCACTGCACCGACTACGTCGGATTGATCATCTTCTCGTCGCGGGACCGCGATGAGTTTGAGCACCGAAGAAGCGCCCTGTACCACCGCTTCTATGAGTCACTCGATCTGCAGGCGATCTGACCCCTTTTGTTTATTTCACCCTAACCAAGGAGCCTTTTCATGGCCAGTGATATTGCCACCGATACGCTAATCGACACCGGAGTTGCCGACAGAATCCGGAACATCGTCGCCGAAATCCTGCGGATTGACCCGACCGATGCCCAGATCTCGGAGGAGACTAACCTTTACGAGCTCGGTCTGGAGTCGCTCAATGTCGTCGAGCTGCTCACACAGATCGAAATCGCCTACGACATCACCATCGACGTGGAGGATCTCTCGGCCGAGCTATTCAACCGCTTCGGAACCCTCGTTGATTTTGTCCAGAGAAAGCTCGATGAGCGAGGCTGATCGCTACCTGACGATCGTCGCAGCCAGCGCCTGCAAGCCCTCCGGCACGAACCATGTGTCCGGCTGGCTTGATCAGGTCGAACAGTGCGTGTCCGATGATTGCGTCACGCCTTACCGGGGTCTGACGGAAATCCTGTTCGGCGAGCTAGGCGTCCCGCTGAGCGAGCACATCGGTCGAACTGCGGTGCTTCGCTCGGTCTCCAGCGATCAGTCCTTTCGCGACGCGGGCTCGATGACCCAGGCAGACATGGCTTGCCAAGCGTTGCAGAACTTGTTCGACGACGAACTTGCGGCAGAGCAAAAGGATGCCTGTCGGCTGACGATCTACTCAACCAGCAGCATTGATGAAAACTTCTTTCAATCGACAATCGGCCGACTTGCCAGTGAGTTCGGTCTGTCACGTCATGCGCATTTCGCGCTTGGCCAAATGCAGAGTGCCTCGACGATCGCTGCGATCGATCTCGCCGATGCAATGTTGCGCGATGAGCAAACGTCTGCAGCATTCGTCGCTTCAGAGAAGTGGATGCTGCCGTATCCCCGCACCTTTCCCTTTCCGACCCTGCTTGGAGATGCCGCTGGGGCCATTTTCGTTCGCCGATGCGACGATTGCGGTCTGCGGGTCTTGGGCACGATTGTCATCGGCCATGATCCATTCCTGACTCCAGGGCATGACTGGGCTGACGGCCGCGAGCGGGCGATCAACAGCGTCGTCGAAGCTGCTGACAAGCTGTGTCGGCGACTGAGTATGCGCATTGATGAACTCGACGGCGCGGTGCCGGCGGGCATCGGCCGGGACTTTGATGATGTGGTCGCCGCACGTCTCGGTCTAGGCCAGGATTTTGCCGTGGCGCCGTCGGATCAGGATGGTTATCTTGCTGCTGCCTCGACGCCGATCTTGATTGCCGATCTCTTGCACAAGGTCCGCATCGGCGCTGTTTCGACCGGCTCGCGGTTTCTGATTTGGGGGATCTCCATGGGGGGGGTTGCTGCCGCCATGGTCGTTGAGGCGATCAACGCTGGAGAACCACAGTGACCGCACCCTCGCAAGCGCAGAGCATTGCCGATACTGATCGGCCTACTTCGTCCTCGCGGATGTTTCACGACGACAGCCGGGGGGTTGTTTCGGCACCCCATCCTGCGGCAATCAGCACCCTTCTGTCGCTCGCCGGCAAGATGATCGTAGCCCAACTTGCGCCCCTGATCGCCAGTCTCTATGTAGCTGGTCTGGTTGCCGGCAAGGGCGCGCTACAGTTCTCGGCCTACTCGCTCGTCAACACGTTGAACTTGACCGTCTTTATTGCAGCGAGCAGCTTTTTGCAAGCTCTGTACTTTGTTGGAGGTCAGGCGATCGGGCAGAATCGGTACCAAGACTATCGACTGGCCATGAAGGCAGGACTCGTGGTCGCGGCGATCTTGGCAGTTGTTGCCATAACGATCAGCTCGTTTGCCGCTGGTGTGTTTTCACTCCTTCAGATCGACCGTGACATCATCGATCGCGCCTGGTGGCTTGGGTTTGCAGCGGCATTTGGTATCGCGCCGGCGATGATCATGGCCGTCTACCGGGTTCATGCCGCATTGAACGAACGGGCCGGATTCGTCACGGTGCTGTATGTGCTCGGCTCGCTGGCTACGGTGGCCATTGCAACCGTCGCAGCAACGATGACCAGTGGCCCTGCCGATCGTGTTGTTCTTTGGATCGTCTTGGCCGTTTCCGCGGCGAATTGGCTGATTCTCGCCGCGGCCCTGCTCTCGTTCTTGCCATTCAAGGATCTTCGCCTCGGAGCGCATGGTGAACGACTGCCGCCAAGATCCTTGCGCAATGCTCTGTTGCTTATCTGGCATGTTGGATGGCCGATAGGTGCCGTGGTGTTCCTCGACAGCCTGGCTACACTGATCAGCACACTGATCACCGGCCGCTATTGGTTGGGGTCTGTGCCAGTGCACTCGGTGGTCTGGCTTTGGGTGATGGTGCTCCTGGTGGTGCCATTGGGCCTCGCACAGGCGACGGTACAGCGCGTTGCTTTGACCCATGCTCGACAAGAGTACCGAGCACGGAATGTTGTTGTGCGTTCCGCCATCCTGCTGGCCGCGCTTTACGGCATTGTTGTCACTGCGGTGTTCTCAACGTTTCCGGTTGCAATAGGGAGCCTGCTGCTCCCCGGCAGTGAGTACGAACAGTCCATGGCATTGCTCGCGACACTGATGCCTCTGGGCGGCATTGCGCTAGGACTTCAGGCCGTCATCATCGTCAGTGCTGCGGCACTTCGCGGAATTGGTCTGACACGGGCGCCGCTGGTATGGGCGTTCGTCGGTTACTGCATCGTGGCCTCTGGCGGCCAATACCTGTTTGGCATCGTGCTCGGGTATGAAGAGCCAGGTATCTGGTTCGGCCTGATCGCGGGCTTTGCCGCGACGGCCGTGGCTGTCGTTTGGCGTTGTGTGACCGAATTTCGTTACGAAGTTCCCGCCATCGTTTCCGCACCCTCGCTCCTAGCGGAGCATCGGGTTTCAATCGTTACTAAATAGGATATGGTTAATCATGAGTACAATTAAACTTGCAGACTGCGAACACAGTATTGATGCTGCCGATGCCAATCTTGGTGAAAGCCGCTTTGAGGACGTCCGATTGACTGAGAGCCGGTTCTCAAGAGTTACTCTCGAGGCCTCACAGTTCAGCGAAGTCCATATGGATGCATGCGTTTTCGATAATGTCAGCTTCGCTGGCGCCAGCATCCGAAACGGACAATACGAGGGCATGACGATTGACGGTGTCGAGGTGATGGCGATGCTTGAGGCATTTCGAGCCACACACGCCACGGCAAGCACCGTCTGATCTGGCCGGAACCGACATGATCCTCAATACGGAAGAACTTATTGGGCAGGTTCGGCGCGCCGATCCCGAGGGCTGGCGCCTGATGGAGGAGCTGCTCCATCACATGTCGCACTGGGCCGATGAAGCCGACCGTATCGGAGACATCCCGGACGGTTTTTGGACTGAAGCACCAGTGTCGATGCTCAATCGGATGAACCTGCCAGTTGAGCATGGCGGCATGACGCTGACGTCGACTGCACTGCGCCGGGCAACATTGTTCGAGCAGGTCGGGCGGATCTGTCCGGCTCTGCCGATTGGCCTTCCTGGGCCCGGATTGTCAATGCCTCCGGTACTTTCTCTCGGAACCGAAGACCAGAAGCGTGATTATTTTCAGCGTTTCGCGTCGTCCGAACAGCCCATATGGGGCGCGTTCGCGATTACTGAACCGCAAAGCGGTTCCGATGCCACGGCGATGCGGACAATCGCAGTAGCCAAGGATGGAGGCTACGAAATCTCCGGTGGAAAGTGCTTCATCACCAGTGGGCAGCGAGCTGACTCCGTGGTCGTGTTCGCGACGATCGCTCCTGAGAAGGGTCGCTTCGGTATCCGTGCCTTTGTCATCGACAAGGACTGTCCCGGTTTTACGATCGATCGATGTGAGGACATGATGGGGCTGCGTGCCAGCCAATTGGCGTCGATGTCGTTCAGCGACTGCTTTGTGCCGAACGAGAAGATGCTCGGACATAACGGAAAGCGTGGACCGCTGATCGACGCATTCACCGGCGCCCAGAGCGCTTGGGACTACATGCGCCCGGCACTCGCCTCCGGCATCAATGGCGCCTGCTTCGGCATCCTCGATCACGCCGAATCCGTCGTCAAACGCGGCGATGGAGAGCTTGCCACAGCGTCGGCTGGATCCGCTCTGGCCGAGATCTGCCATCTGCGCGCCAGGGTGCAGTCGGCGCGTTTGCTGGCACTACGGGCGGCCTGGCGCTACGACAACGGGCAGCGGGCATCGCTGGATGCATCGATGGCTAAAGCCTTCTCTTCGACGCTGGCAATGGATGTCGCCAATACCCTCAGCCGATTGCTTCCAATGCAGTCGGTCAGCCGTGGCGAACCGATCGAGAAGTTCTATCGCGACGCAAAGGCGTTCGACATCCTGGAAGGAACCGGCGACATGCAGCGGCTGATGGTCGCGCGCGCGTTCGAAACCACATTGCATTGAGAGTACAAACCATGAATACGATGGTAGCTTCCGAATCGGAGCTGGTTTCGTTTGCCGGCGATCCGACGATTGCAGAGCTTCTGGATCCCACGGCGCGCCTCGCTGAGAGCCTGGCACGCCACGAGGAAGGTCGGTCTTCGTCCCCTGAGCAGCTCGTCGAGTGCGTGCGGCAGATCCAGGAGATCGGGCTGGTCGATTTGCTCACCGCTGGCGGTGATCTGTTCAGCCCCGATTCTATGCTGTTCCACGTTGCCGATTTGCTCGGCAATGCGAACCTTACCGCGGCTTGGCAGGGACTGATCGGCGTACCAGCCGCCGCTGTCTTGGCCCTATCCGGCAACGGCGACAATGCCGGTGAGTTTCCCATGGCCTATCCGCTGAAGCGACCGCAAGCCGGCTGGTCGCTGCTGCGGCCGCTGCTGCCTGCGGATGGATCGGCCCGGGTCTGGCTACTGGATGGATACAGACTGATCGGACCTGGTAGGATTTCCGACGAAAGCCAGCAAACGGAATTGCTCGGATTCCCACACGGACGCAGCGCCCGTATCGATGACGGATGTCGCGACGACTGGCCCGCATACACGCTCAGCGTCCAATCGCACCGACAGCTGATCAGCCTGTCTTATGCCTTGATCTGTGGCCTTCTCAGCGGAGCGTTGCGACGCCTTGTGAAGGAGGCGTACAGCTACGCAAAGACACGCAGGTCCGCCGGCAAGCCAATCAACCAGCACCAAGCAGTTGCATTGCGCCTGGCCGATCTTGCTCTCAATCAGCAGGGAGTTCTCCTGTACCTGCACACAGCGGTCGAACAAGGTAAGCAAGTTGGATGCGAGCGTGGCATGTATGAGCTCAATGTCGACTATATCGTCGAGTGCTCAGCGAAGATTGCCAAAGACGCCGTTCAGGTGGCGGCTGCCCATGGCTACGTCGAGGGACTTCCGTTCAAGAAGCTATTCGAACAGTCGCGGACATTGACCAGTTGCCTCGCTCTGATGTCGGACGCAAGCGACGTGGTCCGCAATCGCGTAAATGATGACCTTTCTCGGAGTGATTGATTAATGATTCCCACCCTATTGCATCACTTGATCGACATCTCCGCAAAGCGTTCGCCGAACTCGACCGCGCTAAAGTGCCGTGGTCATGCCATGACCTATCTTGAACTGGCGGATTTGCAAGCGAAGTTCGCTGGCGCACTTGTCGGATGCGGGGTCGCGCGAGGCTCTCGCGTCGGCGTGCTGCTTTCAAAGTCGTTCGAGTTCGTCGGTTCGGTGTTCGGAGCATCCCGGGCCGGTGCCACTTTCGTGCCGATCAACCCGATCCTCAAGCCGGCTCAGATTGGGCACATTTTACGCGATTGTTCGGCCCGAGTATTGGTTGTTTCCGGGGATCGCTATCGTCTGCTCAAGGATGAACTCGGGCAATGCCCAGCGATCGAGCGCGTGGTCGTCGTCGGCGATTTCATCGACGACAAAGACGAAAGCCGCAGTTGGTCAACACTTGCCTGGAGCGATTTTGTTGAATCTGCCCGGTTTTCAGGCTGGTCGACGTCGGATAACGACGTTGCCTCCATTCTCTATACCTCGGGCAGTACAGGCAAACCCAAGGGCGTCGTACTCTCGCATCGAAACATGGTGTCCGGTGCCATCAGCGTCGCTTCTTACCTGCAGAATCGAAGCGACGATCGTCTGCTTGCCGTGCTCCCGTTCTCGTTCGATGCCGGCTTTTCCCAACTGACGACAGCGTTCCACGTCGGCGCATGCGCGGTACTGCTCGACTACCTGTTGCCGAATGAAGTGGTACGGATGCTGCGTGAGGAGCGAATCACAGGCCTGACTGCCGTGCCGCCGCTGTACGCACAATTGACCGAACAGAACTGGCCCGATGGGATCGATGGTCATCTGCGGTATTTCGCGACCACAGGGGGACGCATGCCGCGGGAAATTCTTTCCCGTCTCAGGACGCGTGTACCCTCAGCCACTCCTTATCTGATGTACGGACTGACCGAGGCATTCCGCTCGACCTACCTGCCCCCGGAGCAGGTTGACCTCCGCCCGGATTCAATCGGCATTGCGATCCCGAACCAGGAAGTGCTGGTGTTGAACGGCGAGGGCCGACCGTGTGCGCCGAACGAGCCAGGCGAACTGGTTCATCGCGGCTCAACGGTCGGGCTGGGGTACTGGAATGATCCGGACCGCACCGCCGAACGTTTCCGGCCTCTACCCAGCTCGTTCTCCGAGGGCACTGTGCCGGAGACCGCGGTGTTTTCCGGTGATATTGTTTATAAAGACGCAGATGGGTATCTGTACTTCGTCGGGCGCCGCGACGATATGATCAAATCCAGCGGGTATCGTATCAGTCCAACCGAGATCGAAGAGGTTGCCTACGATAGCGGTTTACTGGCCGAAGCCGCCGCCATCGGCCTTGAGCACCCCAAGCTCGGCCAAGCCGTCGTGCTTGTCGCGGTACCGTCGTCCGAGACAGGCGTGGACGAGGACAGCCTGACCAGGCTGTTTCGGGCCAAGCTGCCACCATACATGGTGCCGGTACGCATTCAATTGCGGGAGGAGCCACTGCCCAGAAACCCGAACGGCAAGATCGATCGCCGGGTCTTGGTCGAGACGTTCTCCGATCTATTTGCGGAGATTTCGGCATGAATGCCCCCGTCAATACCGCCTGTACAAGCTTTGGCAACTGGAATAGAGATGCCGAAGGCGAATTCCGGGTCGGCGGTCTACCGCTGTCACAAGCGGTAGACGCCGTAGGATCCACGCCTTGCTACCTCTACGACCGAGCGCAGATCGCCGATCGAGTCCGTGAATTGCGCGACCAATTGAGTCCAAGCATTCATGTGCACTACGCGATCAAGGCGAATCCAATGCCCGCACTGGTCGGCCACATGGCAAGCTTGGTGGACGGGCTCGACGTCGCATCAGGGGGTGAGCTGAGAGTCGCTCTTGATAGCGGGATGGCAGCGGAAAGAATCAGCTTTGCCGGCCCGGGAAAGTCTGAGCGGGAACTGCAACAGGCGCACGCCGCAGGCGTTCTGATAAACGTCGAGTCGTTCCGGGAGATCGGCCACCTGATCGAGAGGAGCGAACGAACCGGCCATGCCGCCCGTGTAGCGGTGCGGGTCAATCTACCATTTGAACTGCGGGCCTCCGGCATGAAGATGACCGGTGGCCCAAAGCAGTTCGGTATCGATGCCGACCGGGTTCCCGAAATGCTGTCGAAGATTGAGGCCGGTGGATTGCGGTTCGAGGGCTTCCACTTGTTCGCAGGATCGCAGAACCTACGCGCCGAAGCGATCATTGAAGCTCAATCGCGAAGCTACGACTGTGCTCTGGAATGGTCCAGGCTGACACCCGGACCAGTGCGCTCTGTCAATCTCGGCGGCGGATTTGGCATCCCGTACTCATTCACCGATACGCCACTGGACGTAGGTCGCGTCACACATCACCTCAATGAGTTGTCCGAACGGCTGAGCACCGATTTACCGCAGGCGCATCTGATCGTCGAGTTGGGCCGCTATCTGGTGGGAGAGGCAGGCATCTATGTGTGTCGCGTGATCGAGCGCAAAATCTCTCAAGGTCATGTGTTTCTCGTCACAGATGGCGGCATGCACCACCATCTGGCAGCGTCCGGAAATTTCGGCCAGGTCGTACGCAAGAACTTCCCGGCAGCAGTTAGCAGAAGCACAGACGAAGTCGAAGTGGCGAGCATCGTTGGCCCTCTGTGCACGCCGCTGGACCTGCTCGGCGACAAAGTGTTGTTGAACAAGGCGGAAGAAGGTGATCTCATAGTCATCTTCCAGTCGGGTGCCTACGGTCGCAGCGCAAGCCCACGGTCCTTTCTCGGCCATCCCGACGTGATGGAAGCTTTGTTCTGAAGCGGGTGCCCGCTTGTCGTCCGCTAGGTTTCGTGGATCGGGAGCACGATGGTGTCATTGAAGGAAGCCAGGACAGGCTTCCCAAACAGAAGTGGCGTTCTGCCGTCCTGCATCAGGATGGCAGGGCGTCCTGCATCCACAGGCGAGCCGGCAATACAGAATGGACCAACTTGACCACATCCTCATCGTCGATGACGATCAGCAGATCCGGGAGCTCACCGCTGACTACCTTCGAAAAAAGCAGCTGAAGGTTACCGTCGCCGCTGACGGTAGCGAGATGGCGTCACGACTGGAGGACGAGGAGATCGATCTGGTCGTGCTCGATCTGATGCTGCCTGGCGAAGATGGGCTTTCATTGTGTCGGAAGCTGCACTCGGATTCCCAAAATCCTATCCCGGTGATCATGCTGACCGCTTGTGCCGAGGATGTAGATCGCATCGTCGGCCTGGAGACTGGTGCCGATGACTACATGACCAAGCCGTTTGTTCCGCGTGAACTACTTGCCCGAATCAAGGCAATTCTGCGCCGGTGTCGGCAGCCGACGGACGGGAGCAAAGCTGTACCGTCTTGGCGCTATGTCGAGTTTGGCGACTGGCGCCTGGACACCATCGAACGCTGCCTCGTCGATCGTTCTGGCAAGATTCATGCTCTGTCTTCGGCAGAATTGAATTTGTTAAATTTCTTCATCGACCATCCGCACCGGGTCATCTCGCGTGACCAGCTGATGAATTATCTTCGCGGTAGAGACAGCACATTCTACGACCGCTCGGTCGATCTTAGAATCAGCAGATTGCGCAAATCTCTCGGCGACGATGCGAAGGAACCAGCTTACATCAAGACGATACGCAACGAAGGCTACGTATTCAGCAAGGAAATCCGGAGGCAGTCTTGACCGGAAAGAAACTGTCCTCACGAGCGCTGACGCCCGTATTCGGCTCGCTTTCCTGGCGAGTTCTATTTATCCTTGTATGCGGCATTCTCTTGATCCAGATCATAAGTTTTGGGATTATCTTTTTATATAAGGACGAGCAGATCCGGACGAAGATGTTTTCTTTCATGGGTTCGGATATAGCGATGATCCATCGCCTGTTGAGTCCATTCAGCCCGAACGAACGTCAGGAGTGGCAGCCATACATCAATCGTGGCTTTTATACTATGTCACCGGCTGATCACGACCCGACCAAGCCCAATGTCGAAATCGGAGAGCTACCACTACTCGATGGTGTAGCCGCTCAGGTTTCCAAGGAGATTGGACGAAAAGACGTCCGCTGGTTCTGGGAAATTAATGGCGGTCGATCGAAGCCGATCCTGGAAGTTCCGTTTGACGACGTTCATGCGTTACTGGTCGACGCGGAGGATCCTCTGCCACCACCGCCAACGACCGCGCTGCTCGCGTACCTGCTAGCCCTGCTTTTGGTTGCGTCGGTACTCGGCTGGCTGGCGATGAACATCGCAATGCGGCCCCTGTTCCGCCTAAGCGAGGCCGCACGGCAGATTGGCAACGGCATTCAGTCGAGACCAATAGACGAAAGTGGCCCGCTTGAGGTTAGGCATACAGCGCACGCGCTGAACACTATGCGTACCCAGATTCTTCGGCAATTGGACGAGCGCACCCAAATCCTTGCTGCCATTTCGCACGATCTGCAGACACCGATTACTCGCTTACGGCTGCGCGCAGAATTGATCAGTGACCGTGCCGTTCGCAAGGCGACGATTTCTGATCTCGATGAAATGTCTGGATTGATCATCGAGGGAATTCAGTATGCAAAAAGCGGACATGTTCAAGCCGAACGAGTCCCTATTGATCTGAATGCACTCGCCGCTTCGATCGCCGCCGAAATGTCCGATCTTGGACAACAGGTACGGATTCACGGACGGATCGAAGGTTCGTACACAGGTGTGTTCCACGCCGTGCGACGTTCAATTCAAAACGTCGTCGACAACGCTGTGAAGTTCGGCGGATGTGCCGACATTTTCCTGGAGCAGGACGAGGAATTCACCGTCGTTCGCGTAATCGACAAGGGTCCGGGGCTGGACGAATCGATGCTGGAAAAGGTGTTTTGCCCGTTCTTTCGAGCGGAGCCTTCTCGTGGAAGAAAGTGCGGCGGCTCAGGTTTGGGTCTGGCGATCGCCCGCAACTTCGTTCGTGCACATGGCGGCGACATCATTTTGCGCACACTTCAGGCCGGCGGGTTGGAGGCGGAAATCTCTCTACGCCGTTCCTGAGAGTGCCGACGATGAAAGCATCCGGCACCGAAGCGAGTACTTGCTTGAAGCTGGAAAGGTGTCGGCAAGCCAGATCGAGCTTGATCCGCACCCGCCTCAGATCGCAGCCTTGCGCGAACCAAGCTTGGTCGTCAGCTTTCACCAGCAGCGAGAACCTGATCGCTGACTTTGAACTCCACTGCGACCCCTTTCTTACCGGCTCGCGCTGAGTTCAAAGGGATCACGACCTGGTCCACTGTAGTGAGAAGATGTTGCCCT
>CAZNXI010000053.1:0-15926 GCA_964577005.1 uncultured Rheinheimera sp. | reverse complement strand
TGTTGGATAACGAATAGATCCTATTACTTTTTATGGAGTTAAAGTTCACGAATGAGTGACGACAATCCCCACTCTAGTCGCGGTTCTGCGGGGCGCAGCTGGTTAGAACGTATCGCCAGTATATTCAGCGCGGAACCTCAAGACATTTCTGATTTAGAAGATATCATTAGCGAAGCGTCAGTTCGCCAGCTTATTGATGTTGATACCAAAGATATGCTGCAAGGCGTATTGGATGTCTCTAAAATGCGTGCCCGAGATATTATGGTGCCGCGTTCACAAATGGCCACGCTGGATATTGAGCAGCCCTTATCAGACATTTTGCCTATTCTGCTGGAAAACAACCATAGTCGTTATCCTGTGGTCAATGAAGACAAAGACCATGTTGAAGGCATTTTGATTGTCAAAGACTTGCTACAGTATGCTCTAGATCCCAACCATACCGAATGGCAATGGCATGATTTAGTTAGACCGGCGGTCATTATCCCCGAAAGCAAAAGAGTCGATGCCCTGCTGCGTGAATTTCGGCAAAAACGCTACCACATGGCGATAGTGGTCGATGAATACGGCGGTGTTTCTGGCCTAGTCACCATTGAAGATATCCTCGAGCAAATTGTCGGCGAAATTGAAGATGAACATGACGAGTCTGAAGAAGACGACATCAAAAAAATGGCGTCACGGGTTTTTCAAGTTAGCGCCTTAACGCCGCTCGATGAATTTAATGAAACCTTTGGTACCCAGTTCGATGAAGAGGATGCGGATACCATCGGCGGTATCGTGCTGCATGCCTTTGGCCATATGCCTACTCGTGGGGAAAGTATTACGCTAGGTGATTTGACCTTTAAAGTCAGTAAAGCCAATAGCCGACGCCTGATGCAATTACAGGTGATTCGCGCCCGTGAAGTAGAACCAGAAGGAAGTTAACTATACTGCCTCAGTTGACTCGGCCGCAGCGTGAACAGGCCAATACCCTACAACTTCCCCCCAAAGTGGCAACAATGCTGTTGCCACTGCTTTTGCTATTGGCCGGAGCAGCCAATACGCTGGCTTACGCTCCCTATACGTTATGGTGGTTACCCTTAGTCACGCTTACCGTTTTAAGTTATTGCGTGCAGCTAAGCCACAACCCCAAACACGCCGCCTTGTATGGCTTCAGCTATGGGCTGGGCTGGTTTGGTGTGGGTATCAGTTGGGTGCACGTTAGTATCGATCAGTTTGGCGGTCTACCCTTGGCTGGCAGCTTAGGTTTAATGGCTTTGTTGGTCGCGTATTTGGCACTTTTCCCTGCTTTTGCAACTTGGCTTAGCGTTAAACTACGCGCCACTTTACCCTTACCACTGCTGTTAACGGCAAGCTGGGCGCTGGCAGAATGGCTACGCAGCGTGATGTTAACCGGCTTCCCCTGGCTGTCGCTGGGGTACAGCCAAGTCGACTCTCCCTTACGGCACTTCGCCCCTTTAGTCGGTGAGATTGGTATTAGTTTACTTTTGGTGTTTGCTGCGGCTGCTTTTAGTCATTTTATGTGGCATAAACAGCCTTGGCTAAGCCGTTTACTGCCGCTGGTAGTCGCCATGGTTTTACTGCTAAGCAGCCCCCTGCTTGCGCCCTTTAAAGGCTGGCAAGAAACACCACAACAGGTATCAATCTTGTTAGTGCAAGGCAATATCAAACAAGATTTACGCTGGGCCCCCGAGCAAGAATGGCCGACCATGCTCAAATATTTAGACCTTACGCGTCCGCATTTGAGCACACACGATTTAGTGATTTGGCCAGAAGCCGCAGTACCTAGACTGGAACCGCTAGCGCAAGATTTCTTAGAGAATCTAGATAAATCGGCATTTTATAGTGACACGGCCCTGATCACCGGTATTATCGATTATCGCCAGCAAACCGGCGAGGCATGGAATAATTTAGTGGTACTGGGTAAACAGCAAACGGATGCTGACAGCGGTCATTATGTTTACGGCCATGCTAACCGTTTTAGTAAACATCATTTGCTGCCGATCGGCGAGTTTGTGCCTTTTGAAAATCTGCTGCGCCATTTAGCGCCAATTTTTGATTTGCCTATGAGTTCATTTAGCCGTGGCGACTATTTACAACCTAACCTCGTCGCCAATGGCTATCATCTATTGGCGGCAATTTGCTTTGAAATTGCCTTCCCTGCACAAATCCGCGCCAATATGACAGACAGTACACAAATTTTGCTGACGGTGAGTAACGATGCCTGGTTTGGCGACAGTATTGGCCCGCATCAACATTTACAAATTGCGCAAATGCGGGCATTGGAGTTTGGGCGTCCCGTGCTTCGCGCCACCAATAATGGCATTACCGCCACTATTGCCGCTAACGGCGAAATCAGACAACGCGCCCCCCAGTTCACCGAAGCAGTGTTAAGCGAGCAATTACCGCTGACCAAAGGCCAAACCCCTTATAGCCGCGTCGGTAATATGCCGTTATTCTCGTTGTTTACACTGGTGTTAGTGTTCGCCATCTGGCGCAAATGGCGCTTAACACCCTAACACTATTCTTCAACCGCACCGTTAACCAGTTCGGCAATTGCGGCAAGGCGCGCTAGGGCTTTGCCATTGATTGACTTCTTGGGATAGTGGCCACGATTATTCCGCTCGCCAGCCACTTCGCCTAACAGCAGCTCCAGGGCTTCATCGACATTTCTAACAATATAGATATGGAATTGCCCTGCCGCGACGGCCGCAATCACCTCATCCTGTAACACCAAATTCAGCTGATTACTGGCCGGTATCACCACGCCCTGCTCACCCGTTAAGCCGCGTGATTGACAGAGCCTAAAGTACCCCTCAATTTTTTCATTCACGCCGCCAATAGCTTGCACCTGACCATGCTGGTTGATCGACCCCGTAACCGCAAGGCTTTGTTTAATAGGAATATCGGTAATCGCAGAAACCAAAGCACAGACTTCGGCCAAGGAGGCACTATCGCCGTCAATGTGACCGTATGATTGCTCCATGGCAATATTAGCACTTAGCGTTAATGGGAACTCCCGTGCATACTTGGCACCAAGATAACCGGTTAATAGCAACACACCTTTCGAATGAATGGCCTTCCCCAATTCCACTTCACGCTCAATATCCACCACGCCACTTGAACCGGCAAAAACAGTGGCACTGATTCTCGCTGGAGTCCCAAAGGCGGTGTCACCAATTTCCAATACCGTTAAACCGTTGATTTTACCAACGGCTAACCCTTCAGTATCAATTAAAATTTGGCCTTCTTGGATATCTTCTAAAAAGCCTTCACTAATTCTGCCCGTGCGATATTGCTTGCCAGCCAGCGCCTGCTTGACATGTTGTGCGGTAAGGGTGTCTGCTTGCTGTTGCTTGGCGTAATAACATGCCTCTCGCACCAGCTCTAAGACATCAGCAAAACGCGCAGACAATTTCCGTTGGTGCTCAGCTTGCCGAAAGCTAAACAATAACAGCTGCGTTAAGCCGCATTCAGAAAGCTGGGTAAAATGCATTTGCTGCATTTGGAGCTGGATCTGCAACGTCATATCAGACACGGTTTGGCGGCTTAGCGGCAAGTAGTTTTCAAAATCCGCTAACACCCGGAATAACTCGTTAAACTCATCATCGAAATCTTGCACTAAATAGTACAGATCGCGCGAGCCGAGCAATACCACCTTCACATTAAGTGGAATAGCCTTCGGCGTGATAATGGTCGAGTTAGTCACTGCGTGTTCACTTAGAGTATCAATGACCACTTCACCCGCTTTTAAAGCCAGTTTTAACGCATCCCAGACGGCAGGTTGTGACAGTAAACGATCCGCATCTAATATCAGATATCCCCCGTTGGCTTTGTGCAAAGCGCCTGGGCGAACCATCCGATAATTGGTAAATAACGAACCACTGGCTGAATTGTATTCAACCCGGCCAAATAAATTGCCATAACTTGGATTCGGTTCAAAAATGATCGGTGCACCCGACATGGTTTCGTAATGCACTAACACATTAGGGACGAATTCTTCGATAAAGAATTCCCGACTCGGCGGATCTTCTGCTTTTTCGCCATCGGATTCATCAGGTAACAGCTCTAACACCGCTTTAACAAGATGTGAGCGCATTTCCTTTAAGTACTTCAACACCCCTAACTCAGCACTGTAATGATGTTCCAGCTGCTTCAACATGGGCTTGATGGCTTGTTCGATGGTGTCTTTGCGTAAGCTACGTAAACTTTCTGATAACTCACGTTTCCATTGCGGAAGCTCTAACAACTGCTCATTTAAAATGGTTTCCAGCTCAGACACTAGCCCATAAAAATATTGCCGCTGTTCTTCAGTCAGCTTAGAGAACTCTTGGTCATCAAGCGGTTTGCCATCAATGATCGGCGAAAAACTCACCGCACCATTTTCTTCATAAAGCACCACTTGTTTTTCCAGTGCCTTTTTTTCAACCCGTTCGATGGCTTGCTCATAGCGCTGGTCAAAGGCGCGGTGGATGGCTTTTTTCTTGCGCTGATAACCGGGGTTATCAAAAGCTGCCGGGAAGGTATCCAGCAATTCATCAATTAATGCTTCTAACTTTTTAACCAGTAACCGCCCTTCACCGGGCAATAAGCGTAACGTATTAGGAATCCGTTCATCGTCAAAATTATTTAAGTAACACCATTCTTCTGGTGTCGCTTTCTCACTCGCCGCCTGCTGCAAAATTTCCTGCACTAAGGTAAAGCGTCCCAGTGCCGGCTCGCCCATCACATAGAGATTGTAGCCAGGCATATCCATACCAATGGCAAACTCTAGCGCAGTGCGCGCCCGATCTTGCCCAATAAAGGCTGGGAGCAATTCCTGCCGTTGTAAGGCATCGGTAATAAATTGCGGATCCAGTTGTGGACTCAACTGCAAAGGACTGAGCGCCAGCGAATGGCTTTGTTTTGTCATGAATCGCCTTAAATATTGGTTTGCGGTTTTTAGCTGTGCATTATTTTGCTTAGCCATTACTGTCTGAGTATACCGCAGACAAAAGCTAAGCCAGATTGGCAGCTAGTCTAACAAAAAGCAAAGGGCTCTGCCCAGCGCTAAAGTTTATCAGGCGGTGGCCGATATCAAAATATCTGAAGTATTTGATAAAGGGGCCTAACATGAACGAACGGAATTGTTTGCAGAAAATTCGCAATCTTGGCGTACGGCTGCATGAATTGGAATTAACAAAACCAATACCAGGTAAATCTTACACCTCAATGGCTCTGGATTACTTATTTCAGCAGCATCAAATGGAGCGGCCTGCTGGGGCACCGTTAGAACATACCTTACAAACCTTAGGTAAAGCCTTGATGGACAAGCATCAGCTTAAATTTCAGCGCTTAGATGCCAATAGCGTCATTGATTATTTCTGTCGTATCTATCGCGTGCATTAAGCGTTAGACGGCGTCCATGCTACTACCAGCGCCACAGACGCTGGCTTAAGGTAAATCCTACCGCCACCACCACACTGCTACCCAGCAGATAAGCGGTTAACAAATAGGCTAATGCATCCACCGGGCAATGTAAGCTATAGATAGTCGCCACCAATAACGCCGCAGCTAGGGGTACGATCAGCCGAAACAGCGGGCGCTGCGCGGGCCGAGCACGATGCAATACGCGCTGCAACAGCAACACTACACCCACACCAACCATACTGACCCAAGCAACACAAGCCCAAAACGACGGGTTTTGCCACGCTTGCTGCAAGGTTAACGCTGCTGCAACATCGGCAAACAGCACAAACAAACCTAGCGTAACCAGTACACTGCTTGCCAATACCACTCTCTGCCGGTTAGACGCTTTGGCTGGGCTGCTAAAAATCGAGATAGCCAACAATGAAGTCAGTGTCAGGCAAGCTAAAGCCAAGCTTTTTAACTGACCGGCATTAGACCAATCGTCACGAAAACCAAAAGGCAGTAACAACAGCAAAGCCACAACCGCTAACACCACAATGGCGAGCGAAAGTATCGCATTAATGGCAAAAGGCCGGATAGCTTGATGTGAAACCACCAATTTCTCGATTAATTCTTCGGTATGATGCGGCATTGTCTAACTCCTTTGCATAAACCTTTAAAAACTCACGCCAGTAACTGTGAACCTTTGGCATAGCGCAAAAAACACTATGGCTCTTCAGTTAGCTCTGTACGCAATAACACTATGGCGCGATGCACATTCACTTTTACCCAAGCCACACTTCGCTGCATAAGATTAGCGGTCTCCTGTACAGAGAGCTCTGCCACTTTCGTGGCGAACAGCGCTTGAGCTTGCTCAGCATTTAATGGCGCCAGTACCCGTGTCACCGCATCTGCCTGCGATTCCTCTGCGAAATCTGCCACAGGATGCCAACTATCATCTTCGGCTAACGGTTGCCAAGTACCTTTTGCTGACTCGCGCCAGCTCTCATAATACTTATGCCGCAAAATACCACTTAACCACGGTTCAACCGGTAAATCATATTGATAGCTGTGCAAAATGCGGTGCACCGTGAGCAGGACATCTTGCACCAAATCTTCCACCTGTTGCGCGCTGACATAGCGGCGGGCACGCGAGCGTAAAAAAGGCAACGCCTCTGTTAAAAAACGCTGATATGCCTGTTTATCGCCCAGTTGAGCGCGCTGCAGCAAGGCAGGCCATTCGTTCATTTAAATTCCTGTTGCAATCGTTATCCTTTTTATATTGGCAGCGAAACGCAAAAAGGTTACAGCAAATAAAAAATAATTTTTGTAACCTTTATCACTCTCTTCGCCAATTACCTGCTGTCAGCATCTTGCGACATTGAATCTTAATCACTTTGAAGGAAAACGATATGAAGGCTTCCCTGCTAACCAACAACTCGGTTAAACATCTGGCATTGGCGACGGCGCTGTTAATTGGCCTCATGGCACAGCCCGCTATGGCGAATAATTTTAGTTTACCGGCTTACACCGCGACACAACTCGCCGAAGTTGAGCAAAGCGGCAGTTTTATTCTTGTTGCCACTAAGCCTGGTTGCCCGGTTTGTGCGCGTCAGGTCCCTGCGATCACTGCGGCATTACAAGATCCTGCTTTAGCGCATCTACCCGTGTTGCAATATAACCAAATCACTGAAAAAGCGTTAAATAAACGCTTCAACGTGACAGGGCAAAGCACCATTATTGTATTCAATGAGGGTAAAGAGGTATCGCGCACGCGGGGGCTAACCGATGCCATGGCGATAAAAGCTGAATTACAAAAAGCGCTCTAACTGCGGAGTTTACAGATGATTGACTACAGCTTGCTTCCCCTGCTGTTGCTGGCGGGTATGCTGATTACCCTATCACCGTGCATCTTGCCAGTATTACCGGTGATGGCAAGCTCGGGGCTAGCAAAACATAAACTAGCCCCAGTGTTTACTGGAGCGGGATTAGCCATTGGTTTCGCACTCATGGGCATTTTGTTACATAGCATCGGTCAAGTATTAGGGCTAAGTGACAGTGTAACACGCCCTTTATTGGCGAGCTTATTGGTGCTATTTGGTTTAGCCTTAGTACTGCCTTGGTTTAAACAAGGTAGTGCAGGTTTGTTGGCGCCACTTGCAGCCAAAGCGGATCAACTCGCCAGTACACTAGAGCAAAAACCGGGTGGCGCTTTTTGGCTTGGGATCCTGCTTGGCGCGATTTGGAGCCCCTGCGCAGGGCCTATCCTCGGTGCCGCGTTAGGCTTAGCAGGTAATTCAGGTTCCTTGTTAAATGCCGGCGTACAAATGCTGTTTTTTGGCATTGGCGCGGCTATCCCTTTAATCGCTATTGCTTACCTCTTTGCCGGCTCTGCTCGCCGTTACTTGCCAAAGCTAGCAGCAGGTGGAGAGTTAGCACGCAAAATTTTAGGCTATAGCTTACTCCTGGTGGGCATAATGATTCTGAGCAAGCTCGATCAACAGCTGCTGATTTGGGCTACAGAACATTTACCGGAAAGCTGGTTAAATCTGGTGACGCACTATTAACGCTAGAGAATAATTTGCCGGTTATGCCGGCAGTAACTTTACACAACAACCTTAACTGTTTAGGCTTGAGCTATAATCAACTAAGCGCTTTGCAAGCGTAAGCGGCGCTTGGATAACCCCAATAAGGAACTTAACATGCACAAACTAAGTAAAACCCAATTAACCTTAGCCATTGGTGCTTTAACGCTTGGCTCAACTGCAGTATCGGCTGATACCGTTAATCCATTCCAAGCACAACAACTGAGCATGGCCTATCAACTGACTGATGATAAAACCACGGGCAGCGGCGTTAAGGTAAAACTAAAAGAGCAAGCCAAAGACAGCACCGGCAAAACCAAAGAAATGAAGTGTGGTGAAGGCAAATGCGGCGAAGGCATGTGCGGTGCCGAGATGCAAAAGAAAATGGCCGATGCCAAAAAAGGCGCAGCGAATAAAGCAAAAGAAATGAAATGTGGCGAAGGCAAGTGCGGTGAAGGCAAATGCGGTGCCGAAATGCAGAAAAAAATGGCTGACGCTAAAAAAACTGGCGCTGATAAAGCCAAAGAAATGAAGTGTGGCGAAGGCAAATGCGGCGCGGAAATGAAACAAAAAGCTAAAGACAAAGCAGCTGATGCCAAAAAACAAGCCAGCGACAAAGCAAAAGAAATGAAATGTGGCGAAGGCAAATGCGGTTCAATGTAATTTAAATGACCGATAACCTAAACCTCTGTAGCGCAGGGCTTGGCCTGCGTCGTGAAATGCTGCCGGCGCTGTTAGAAGCAAAACCGGCAGCCATTGATTTTTTTGAAGTCGCACCAGAAAATTGGCTACCTTATGGCGGTAAATTACAGCGCCAGTTTAAACAATTGACCGAGCGCTATCCGTTTTTCTGTCATGGCTTATCGCTGTCTATTGGTAGCCCCGATCCTTTAGACATTGCCTTTATTAAGGAAGTAAAACAGTTTTTAGATGAACATCAGATTTTACTTTATAGCGAGCACTTAAGTTACTGCTCTGCCGACGGGCATTTATATGATCTGATGCCAATACCTTTTACTGAAGAAGCCGTAAGCTATGTCGCAAAGCGCATTCGGCAAGTGCAAGATATTCTGGAAAGACCGCTGATCATCGAGAATGTCTCCTACTACGCCGCGCCAAGCCAACAGCTAAGCGAACAGGCGTTTTTGTTAGCCATCTTAGAAGAAGCCGATTGCCAATTACTGTTAGATGTGAACAACATTTACGTAAATGCCGTGAATCATGGTTATGCAGCGGACGCTTTTTTACGTGCAATGCCCACTGAGCGTATTGCTTATTACCATGTGGCGGGCCATTTTGTGCAGCATGAAAACTTACTGATTGATACCCATGGTGCAGCGATTCCTGATCCGGTTTGGCAATTATTAAGCAAAGCTTATCAGCTACATGGTGTAAAACCCACCTTGTATGAACGCGATTTCAATCTGCCACCCCTCGCCGATTTATGTCTTGAACTCGCGCAGATCAAACAGCTGCAACAACAAGCAACGCAGGCGCGACCTTTATGACAGCGCTAAAAAACACCCAGCTGACTTTTGCCAATTATATTCGCGATCCAGGGCAGTTTCCGGCGCCCGCGGCAATACCAGCTGAACGCCTCGAGGTGTATCGGGAGTTATTTTTTAATAATGTCCGTGGTTTTTTAGACAATGCTTTTCCGGTTTTACAAAGCCTGTATTGCCCGGAAGCTTGGCTGGCACTACAGCAACAATTTTTTGCCCAGTATCGCTGTCACTCGCCCTATTTTCTGCATATCGCTGAGCAGTTTGTCAGCTTTTTGCAAGACTATGCGCTAAGGCCAGCCGATCCGGTATTTTTGGCTGAATTAGCGCACTATGAATGGGCTGAGCTATATATTGGCACCAAAAAGTGCGAGCAACCGGCGCTGGCACTAGCGCCCGACAAGCTGGCTGATTGTCCATTGCGGTTATCGGAGTTAGCCATGCTCGCTGCCTATCAATACCCTGTGCAAAACATCAGTAAAGGCTTTCAGCCGAATGTCGCGGGCGAATACCAATACTTTTTGATTTTTCGCGATTATGCCGATGAAGTGCAGTTTGTCAGTATCAATCAGGCAAGTTTGCTGTTACTGAATGCGCTCAGTGAACAGCCCGGACAAACCCTCGCCGCGCTTACCTCTGCGCTGGCTGAACATTTAGCCCCGCTTACACCTGCTCAGCTGCATGCCGCCGCTTTACCTATATTACAACAATTCGCAAAGCAGGGCGCTATAGTGACGCGGTAATGCGACTGCAACAGTGATGCAAAGCGCCGTTAGCCAGCCTACGATGCATTAATTCGTGAATTTTTTTCATAGAAACTTAAGAAAAATTCATAAATTTTTAGATGGCCAGCCATCTAAATAGCTGTATACTGACGGCAGAGCATTTTAGCTGTGCATATTTTGAGGTCTTGTATTATGGCATTAAGCCTACAACAAAAAATTACCGATCCGCGGCAAGGCGTGTATTTAATAGGCACTACCCCGCCCAAAGCCAATACACCCCAAGATAAAACCGAACGTATTGCTAAAAAATTGCTGGCCCGCTTGAACGAAATCGAATACGACGGCTTAGTGGTATACGATATCCAAGATGAAAGCAGTCGCGTCAGCGCGGAACGTCCCTTTCCGTTTCATAGCACCTTAGATCCGCGTGATTATGGCCAGCTGTTACGACAATTGGCACAGCAAGATGTCATTACCTATAAAAGTGTTGCACAGCGAGATGTCGCCGAATTCCAACACTGGTTAACTGAAACGGCAGAAACTTATCAATTAGCCAATTTGGTGTTAGTGGGCAGTCCCTCTTCAACTGGCGAGATTAAACTGAGCTTACCTGAAGCCTATCAGCACCTAGCTACGCATAATACGGCCTTTTACCTTGGTGGGGTGGCGATTGCCGAACGCCATGCGAAAAAAGGTAATGAGCATTTACGCTTAATTGAAAAATCAGGCCAAGGCTGCGAGTTTTTTATCTCACAAGCGGTCTACAATGCGCAAGCCACAATCGATTTACTGACCAGCTATGCACGTAGCTGCAAACAGCAGGGTATTAGCCCCAAACGCATCATTCTTACCTTTACCCCCTGTGGCGGCGAACAAACGCTCACCTTTATGCAATGGTTGGGGATTTCGGTTCCAGAAGGTAGTCAATACCGGATTTTAGATGCGGAAAACCCGTTAAATGAATCCATTAAAATTTGCCGCGACAATTTACAACAAATATTGCAGCATTGCGCCAACTTGGATATCCCGCTGGGGTTAAACGTCGAAAGCCTTACCAATAGACGCGAAGAAATTGACGCGTCTATTCGGTTATTTAGGCTATTAAAAGCCTTGATGGAGCTGCATTTGGCCGAAAAGCAAGTCGCTTGACGTCTGCAGCAATAATCCAGTAAACCTCACTGTAACTCAGCGCCGTGGCGCGCTAAAGCCACCACGGCTCTTACTGATTACACCAGCTTAGGGGCATCAAAGTTGGTGGGCTCGTCACTGTAAATACAGACATTCCAGTCAGCCGCTAGGCCATCTTCGGCTAAACAATAACGCTCGAAAAATTGCTGGATCTCGGCACGTTGACAGTGCGCCTCGAAACTGGGTAAGTCGGCCCAAATTTCATTAAAGGCAATTGGGAAGCTGATACCTTCAGCAAAAGGACTGCTGATCTGCCGAGTGACGATGTACTGCAAACAGCCATCTTCTCGCAAGGTATTTGGCTCTAAACTTTGTAAAACAGCGAATAACTCAGCATCTTTACCTTCTTTCGGTAAAAACTGCGCGATACAATACACTTTCTTAGACATAACACGCTCAATCTCGCTGCCCTAAGGGGTTTGACAACACCGATAGGGCTTAGCTAATTAATTAAGGACGACCGAAAATCATAAAGAGTTCGGCATTTAACCATAAATGACACACCACACTAGCAGCATACCCCAACAAAATCACCGGAGCCCATTTTAAATGCCCGACAAAGGTATAGTAACCACGGGCTTGCCCCATCAGAGCCACACCAGCCGCCGAACCAATGGATAATAGACTTCCCCCGACGCCGGCCGTAAGCGTAATCAACAGCCATTGGCCATGCGACATTTCAGGGTTCATGGTCAGTACCGCAAACATTACTGGGATATTGTCGACAACTGCAGACATTAATCCTAACACTACATTCGCCGCAGTAGGGTTCCAATTAGTATAGAGTGCGGTTGATAATAACTCGAGATAGCCAAGAAAGCCTAAGCCCCCGACACAAACCACCACGCCATAGAAAAATAATAAGGTATCCCACTCTGCGCGAGCGATGCGGTTAAAAACATCAAAGGGCACTACTTGCCCCAAAGCGCGTAAGCGCTCCATATCCCCTGCGCGCTCGGCAATGGCTTTTTTACGCGCTAAAGAGCCTGGGAGCGTTTTGCGTAAAAAGAAGCCAAAAAATTGTAAATATCCTAAGCCTGTCATCATGCCCAGTACTGGCGGTAATCCCAAAAATGAATGGAAAGCGACAGCCGTGGCGATGGTCAATAAAAACAGCGTTAAAATGCGTAAAGCACCACGCTTTAACTCGACTTCCTCTGCAAAACCACCTGGTGAGCGTTTTTGTACAAACAGGCTCATAATGACCGCAGGAACCATAAAATTCATCACGGCCGGAATAAACAGCGTAAAAAACTCATTAAAGGTAATAATACCGGCCTGCCAAACCATCAGTGTCGTGATGTCGCCAAAAGGAATAAAAGCACCACCGGCGTTAGCGGCAACGACAATATTTACACAGGTGAGATTAATAAATTTTTTATCCCCCTCTGCAACCTTCATCACCACCGCACACATTAACATTGCGGTCGTCATATTGTTGGCAAAAGAAGAGATAAAAAAAGCCAAGATCCCACTGATCCAAAACAGTGTGCGATAACTGAAACCAGAACGGATTAACCAAGCGCGCAAGGCATCAAATAAACGCCGCTCTTCTAGCGCATTGATATACGTCATCGCCACTAACAAGAACAACATTAACTCGGAAAATTCTAATAAGGTATGACGAAACGCTGATTCAGCCGCATCTGGCATACCGGCTTGCATATACTGCCAGCCAATTAGCGCCCAAATCATACCGGCGGCAACTAAAACAGGTTTGGACTTGCGTAAGTGAATTTTTTCTTCTGCCATCACCAACATGTAGGCTAAAGCGAATAAGCCCAACGCCAGTAAACCTATTGGGCTGAGTGTTAAATCAATGGGACCGGAGGCGGCAAACACGGTAGCCGGCATACAGGCTACCGCTAACAGTAATACTGTGCAAAATCTGAAATTAACCATGATGACTTCTGTAACGTTATTAAGCAGGAGGGGGTCACTGTCTGGACGAGTGTCAAATCACCTTACAGACATTGAAGGCATATGATACGCCTATTCTTAGTGTCTTGCAGAGCTAAATCGAGACAGCAGCCAATTTTTTTGGCCGCTACCTACATTGAGAAAGCCAGTTAATCTGATCAGTTTAGATGTCAGCATTAGGACATCAACGAAGAATCAGTAAAGAGCACTTTGCCTGACTTAACATCGCCGTCGTTGTACTTCCCAGAAAAAATTGTCTTAACCGCGAATGACCATAAGCGCCCATTACCAGCAAATCAATATGGTGCTCTTGTTGATATTGATGTAACACCTCTGCGGGATCGCCCGCTACTATGGCTGTTTTCGTCTCAAAACCGGCTTGGATCAACAATGCAGCAGCTGCAGCTAACTGCTCGGCACTGGCTTCTGCTTTACCACTGGCAAAGACTAAATGCACCGGTAAACCACGACATAACGGGCTAGCTGCAAGCCGCTCTAAACTTTTTTGCGCCGTAATGCTGCCATCATAAGCGAGCATAATACGCTGCGGCGTTTTGTAAGCTTGTTGGGTGAGGAGAATAGGTACGTCGATGCTACGGATAACCTGCTCTACATGTAACCCCAACTGACCATGCTCTTGCGCACTGCTGTAACCTCTTTTGCCTAATACGACCAAACGTATTTCTGGTAACAATTGCTTTAACGTATCTAACAAACTGCCATGACGCAGTACCTCATTAATGTCAGACAGTCCTCGCTGCGCTGCGCGGGCTTGCGCGCTGTCCAACATTTCCCGACCTCGTTCGAGTGCTAACTTACTGTGTTTTTCGTCTAACTCGGCCAGTTGTTGTAACAGTAATTCTTGTGAGCCTAAACCAATACTGCCACTTAAATCAGGGGTGTGGGTATGTTGTGCTTTGTCTATAGCATGTAACAAGGCTAAAGGAGCAACTATTTGTTGTGCTGCCCATACAGCATAATCGGCAACGGCTTCGGCATAAGGGGAAGGATCGATGCAAGCGACCACACTGGCCGCATTAATTTCCTGTGTCATTATTTAGCTCTATGTTGTTAATCTATCAGACGGGCAGGCCATCGCGAAAATACTGGACACCACCACAATGTGCACAACAGAGTAACTCGGCTGGATGGGTGTAATCAATGCTCTGCTGACATTCACTACAACGATAACGCCCCATGCCAACATACTCGCCCTGATAGTAAACCCCTTGATGCTGAAAATCGGCCATCAGTTCAACCCATTCAACTTGCGTTTTATCTGTGATCAAACTTAATTGCTGCCAAAGCTCCTCAGTCCACATCGAAGGTTGCTGTGCGGCATCGTTTGCGGCTTGCGCTTTGGTTTCTGTCCACTGGCGCTTTAGGGTTTCGATAAATAGCTGACTTTCATAGGCACTTAATTCTTTGCCAGCCTTTAAATAGGCCTTAAATGTCTCGGCAACCTCCAACATATTGTGTAACTGCTGCTGGCTAGCCTGCTCGAGCGTTTCGGTAAGATCATGTAGCCATTGTTGGTACTTGTGTTTAAATTCAGCCATCTGTTACTCCGGTTAGCAAATGAAAACTCAAAACAAGTGCTTTAAGTCAGTATAGACCAGGCTATGCTTATTGTTGTCAAAACCCGCCTAAGGTATGCTATAGCGAATTTTTTGCCTGTGTCTTGCGTTAGCGCAAACTTACAGGCGCGCACTAAGACTTTTCTGGAAGACGTAAATGCAACAGCAATATAATCCACAGCACATTGAAACCACCCTGCAACAGCAGTGGCAAGAGACGAATGCCTTTAAGGTAACGGAAGATCCCAGCAAAGAAAAGTTTTACTGCCTATCCATGTTTCCTTACCCAAGTGGCCGTTTGCATATGGGCCATGTGCGCAATTACACCATAGGTGATGTAGTTAGCCGCTTTCAGCGCATGCAAGGCAAAAACGTGATGCAGCCTATGGGGTGGGATGCCTTTGGTTTACCGGCTGAAAACGCTGCGATTAACCACAAAACTGCGCCCGCCAAGTGGACTTACGAAAATATCGATTATATGAAAACCCAGCTTAAGCGTTTGGGTTTTGGCTACGATTGGGATCGCGAAGTGGCGACCTGTAAGCCAGACTATTATCGCTGGGAGCAGTGGTTCTTCACTAAGCTTTATGAAAAAGGCTTAGTTTACAAAAAAATGGCCACTGTAAACTGGGATCCGGTGGATCAGTGTGTGCTAGCTAACGAGCAAGTCATTGATGGCCGTGGCTGGCGTTCAGGCGCTTTAGTCGAGCAGCGCGAATTAGCCCAGTGGTTTATTCGTATCACCCAATATGCGGAAGAGCTACTGCAAGATTTAGAGCAGCTGACCGAATGGCCAGAGCAAGTGCGTACTATGCAAAAAAACTGGATTGGTCGCTCTGAAGGTGTCAATATCCGTTTTGCTATTGCAGGCCAAGACGGTGAGCTGGAAGTGTACACCACCCGTCCGGATACCTTGTATGGTGTTACCTATGTGGCCGTAGCGGCCCAGCATCCATTAGCCTTGGCTGCCGCACAATCAAACAGCGCCTTAGCCAGCTTTATCGAAGAGATAAAGGGCGGCAAAATGGCCGAAGCCGAACTGGC
>CAZNXI010000052.1:0-16151 GCA_964577005.1 uncultured Rheinheimera sp. | reverse complement strand
CAGTTTTTCACCGTTTTAACGAACACACTTGTGTTGATAGTCATGATTATTCTAGCGACTGGGCGAAAGCTGCATCGAGGTGTGCTGGAGATCACGGTGATTGCGATCCTCGGCGTAGGAATTATCTATCACTTGCTTTTGGCAAATTTATGGTCACCCCAAGGTCTTGAGATGCTTGCTGATCAGGGCGTTCACACGATTGTGCCCATTCTTACAGCACTTTGGTGGCTGGCGTTTGCTGACATGAGCGCAGTGCGCTGGAAAGATGCGTTGTATGGAATAATTTGGCCATGTATCTATGTATTCTACGCTTTGTTTCGTGCTCAGTTTACTAACTTTTTCCCATACCCGTTCCTCGACCTATCAGAACTCGGTTGGTACAGGCTCGTGGCCAATATCTTCGGTGTGGCCATTGCATTTGTTCTCCTTGGGCTAGTACTTGTGGCAGTGGCTCGATTCCGTATTAGAGGTAAAGCAAGACAGGCTTGATTTTACTATTAATATTTAAAGAATTTCTGTATTAGGCGAGAAGCTAGTTAGAGCCTAGTAAAATCTATAACCCTAGTCTAATAACACCTATGCACAACGACCGCCGAGAGGTGGCCGGTTTGCTGTAAAAGCTCTGTGCGGCGCTAGCCCGAGCTGGTTTGTGTGTTTATATGAAAAAGCGCAATATTGGTACAGACAGTTAACAAACCGCGCCAGTGAGAAGCTAATAAGCTTATAAAGTAACGGCTGGCGCACCTGCGGCATTGTCATTCATGGCGTTGGTTAGCTAGTTAGCGCCAAAACGTTGTTGCAGATAGTGGATAATATCTGCTGATTCATAGAGCCACTGTACTTCAGGGGTGTCAGCTGAGCCTGTTGCAATGCGTAAACAGGGTACGCTGATTTTGCCACCTTGTGCGGCTAATTCTGCTCGATACTGCGCGTTGTGCTGGGCATCGCGTTTTTCAATGTTAAGGCCAAGCCGCGCCATTTCTTTACGTACCTTAATACAAAATGGACAAGCCTTAAACTGGTACAGCGCCAGTTGTTGGCAGGCCTTATTAATAGTAGCTTGTTGTGCCTCGCTGCGTTTTATGGCTTTAGGTGTTGTTAACCATTCGGCTAATAGCATAACAGGGGTAAGTAGCAGGCGGATAACACGGAAAAAGAAACGTATAACAGTACGCATAAAGGACTCTGCTGAAAAAAGAGCGCCAGTATAGCAAAAGTAGCAAACTATGGCATGCTAACCCGCTGGTTAGCATGCCTGATAGGTTAGAAACCGAACACCCATCTCGCAAGTGTAAGCGTGACTATGCTAACCACGACAACGGAGATAAGATTCAGCGCAAAGCCGGTTTTGGCCATATCGGAGATTTTCAATTGTCCAGATGAAAACACGATGGCATTGGGCGGCGTAGCCACCGGCATCATAAAGGCGCAGCTCGCGGCAATGGCGGCTGGGATCACTAATGTCATTGGTGTGCCAGACATAGCAAGTGCAACCGGGGCTAATAGCGGTAAGAAGCCTGCGGCAGTTGCCGTATTGCTAGTGACTTCGGTTAAAAACACTATGACTGCCGTAACCACTAAGATCATCACCCAGAATGGAACATCGCCTAATAAAATCACCTGTTCGGCAATAAAGCCTGCCAAACCACTTTTGGTAATCAGTGCTGCCAGACTTAAGCCACCGCCGAATAACATTAAAATGCCCCAAGGCAGTTTATGCGTCTCATCCCAAGTCAAAATACGGGTATTTTTACGATCTAGCGGTAGAACCAGTATTAACAAGGCTGCGGCCATGGCGATAACGGTATCGTTCAGGGGTAATCCAGTTAACTTCACGATATAGCTATTGAAGATCCAAAAAAATACGGTGAGTGAAAAGATCACCAGTACCGCTTTTTCGCCTCGTTGCATGTGACCAAGTTGGCTGAGTTGTTGGCGGAATAAACTCTTAGTTTCAATAACCTCAATGTTATCTATTTGATATGCGGCTTTGGTTAGCCATAACCAACAAAGTGCTAGCAAAACAACACTAAGCGGTAGACCCACCATCATCCATTGGGCAAAGCCAATGTGAATATCATAGTTATCCGCCAAAAACGCTGCCATCAGCGCATTAGGCGGTGTACCAATCAGTGTTGCCAGACCGCCGATCGAGGCGGCGTAGGCAATTGCCAAAAGCATGGCTTTAGAGAATTGGCTCTCCTCATTATCTTGCTTAAGCAATTGCATAATAGAGAGTGCTATGGGTAACATCATTACGGCAGTTGCGGTGTTCGACATCCACATAGATAAGAAGGCCGTGACCAGCATAATGCCGCCAATTTGTTGGCTAGGTTTGCTACCCACCAACAACATGGTATGCAAGGCAATCCGTTTGTGTAATGACCAACGCTCCATGGCGATAGAGATGATAAAGCCCCCTAAAAACAGAAAAATCAGCGGGTGGGCATAGGGTTGTGCAACAGCACTGAGGCTATTTAACCCCAGTAAAGGCGCGACAACCAGTGGCAGAAAAGAGGTAACAGGGATAGGCACCGCTTCACTGATCCACCAGCTGGCCATCCAAAAGGTTAGGCCCACCACCAACCAGCTGTCTTGGCTCATACCAAAAGGCGCACTGACAAGTAAGGTTAATGCCATAAAAGCGGGGCCAAGCAATAATGCAAACAAAGGCGTTTTTTGAGTTATGGTTGTCATTATTTAGCTCCTAGAACCGATACTGTAAACCCAGAGCAACGGAGGTGTCGCTGGTATCTGTCAGTTCCAGTTGAGTAACATAAAAATACGCTTTGCTTTGACTGCTAAAAAGATAATCCACTCCCGCTGTGTAGTGGTTGGCTGCAGTACTTTGTCGTAGCGCTGAGTTATCACGACCTAGTTGTACTTTGGGGCGCCAGTTATCGTAGGCATATTGTAGGCTTAGGTATCCACCGGTGCCTTTACGCTCGCCATCGCTTTGCTCACTGTACTGGATCAGACCACCTAAGGTAAAGTCACCCAGTTGGTGTTGTGCCAGTAAGCGCGTGGCGTCCAGACCATTTAGGCTTTGCGCGCGGGTTAGGGTAACGTAGTAAGGTTGCGATTTTAATGCCCGATCACCATAGGCAATGCTTAACGCTACACCATCTTTACCTGCTTGGCGTTCATTATCTTGCCCCAGCACATAGGTGGCTGACAGTTCCAATCCGGCAAATTTGGGTGAAATATAAGTGAGGCTATCACCGAGTCGATCTTGCCCTGGCAAAATTTGTGCGATATCACCACTGGTTTCGTTATACAGATCAACACCACCTTCGCTGGTTTTTAAGCGAGTGTCGTTACGCCCCGCAATCAGTTGTCCGAACTGACCTTTAATGCCGATAAAGGTGTTTCGGGCGGAAAAGGGGTTTTGCGTATTGGCTTCATCAAAGCCACGGACATCCACTTCATAAGTAAAAAAAGCGGTGATATGTTCATTCAATACCTGTTCGCCGCGTAAACCAAAACGGCTAAATGGCATATCAAGCTGGGTGCCTTCAGCGGTATAGAGCATAATGCCTTTATCGGTGTGGGCTAGCTGCACTTCAGCTTTGCCATACACCGTAACGCTTGGTACGTTTAGCGTGACGGTATTGGCAGATAGCGCTGTGCTAACTAACAGCGTTGGCGTTAACACGAGTGTCTTTACAAAGCGGAGAGAATTTACCTGTTGCATTATTACCTCATCATCAATATTTATAGTTTTAGGCAATAATGTAATAGCAAGAAGGTTGCCACAATTAAAGTTGTTTATTATCAGTGGTTTATTTTTTGCTTTGGGTGTTTTTGGGTGGTAAGTGAAACCTTGTTTCAAGCAAATGGGTGGATAACCACCCATTTGTCGGCAGGCTCAATCGTCGAGTTCAGCGCTGTCTTCATCTTTAAACTGGCTGCGCAGTAGGCCATATTTCCGCATTTTGTCGTACAGTGTTTTGCGGGGCAGGTTAAGTGCTTGCATGGTCTCTTTAATACTGCCTTTGGTCGCATTCAGCGCTTCTTCAATTAGCATTTGTTCAAAGAAGGCCACGCGCTCACTTAAGCCCATGGCGCTGCCAATAGTATCGGCGATAGGTAAACCTTGTTGCATAAACGCGGCTTCTGGGCCAAGTAATACATAGCGCTCAGCGAGATTGCGCAGCTCGCGCACATTACCCGGCCAAGGGTGCGATAATAAGCTATCCAGTTGCAGTTGGTTTAGGGGTAATACCGGCTTGTGGTAGCGAGCGGCGGCGAGCATGGCAAAGTGTTTAAATAACAGCGGTATATCTTGGCGGCGTTGCCGCAAGGGCGGAATTGCCACATGCAGTAAATTTAAACGGTAATACAGATCCAGCCGAAAGTCGCCTTGCTGGCTGAGCTGCGCTAAATTGGTTTTCGTCGCGGCAACCACGCGGATATTGAGCGAAATACTGTGATTACTGCCAAGGGGAGTCACCTTACGCTCTTCTAAAACCCGCAGTAGGCGGATTTGCACACTTAATGGCGTACTCTCAATTTCATCTAAAAATAAGGTGCCTCCATTGGCAAACTCAAATTTACCGATGCGTTTTTTATCCGCACCAGTATAAGCGCCGGCTTCGCTGCCAAATAACTCGCTTTCAATTAATTGCTCGGGAATAGCCCCACAATTGATGGCAACAAAATTTTGATCACTGCGCGCAGAATTATCATGTAAATAGCGCGCTACCATTTCTTTACCGCTACCGGTTTCGCCTTCGATCAGCACATCGGCAGGGGCCTCTAACACTAAGTCGAGTAAAGTACGCATTTGGTTAATGGCTGGGCTATCACCAATTAATTGCACGCGACCTCGGCGGCTTTCTCTTAGTTGGGCGCTAAGGTGGCGATTTTGTAAACACAAGTGACGCTTTTCGGCGGCTTGTTGCAGGGTTTTATGTAAATCCGCATGATTGACTGGTTTTTCGATAAAGCTGTAGGCGCCCAGTTGCATAGCATTAACGGCAATACTGATATCACCATAACCGGTAAAGACCACCACAGGAATGTCGGCATCGCACTGCTGCACCGCTTTTAACAGTGATAAGCCATCCATTTCCGGCATATTTAAATCGGTTAAAATCACCCCAGCAAATTGTGGCTTGAGCGCTTTTAATAAGGCACTGGGTTGGTTAAACGTACGACACTGCCAACCCTCTAGACTGAGGCCTTGGGCGATGGCATCAAGAATGCTGGCATCATCATCCAATAGCCAGATTTCTGCAGCGAGACTCATATGTACTCCGAGTGATAACGCGGTAGGGTGAGGGTAACGATAACGCCCCCAGCCGAATGATTTTCAATATGTAAATTGCCATGATAGCTTTGTACAATCTGGCGCGAGATTGATAAGCCAAGCCCTAAACCTGAGCCTTGTTTGGTGGTAAAAAAGGGTTCAAATAAATGTTCCATTACATGCGGTTGAATGCCCGGTCCATTATCGTGGATCTGCAGCAAGGCTGCTGTTTGAGTTTGGCTTATTTCAATCTTTAAACGGGGTTCTTGGCTTTGCTCGGTGGCCTGAATCGCATTCCCCAGCAAGTTCACCAAAACTTGCTCCAGTTGTAATGGGTCGACTTTGACACTGCTCGCCGTGGTATCCAATAACGTGATCTGTACTTGTTGCTGTTTGATTATCGGTTGCAAGATCCCCAGCGCGTTTTGCACCAGCGTGCTTAACTTTACTGGCTCTGGGTTATTGCCGGCTTTACGGCTAAAACCTTTAAATTGTTTAACAATATGATTCAAGCGCAAGAGCATTTGGCTGATTTTTTCTAAATTGTCGGCCAGCTCATTGTAACGCGCCTTTTGGAGCAGCAACTGGGCATTTTGAAGATAGCTGTGCATTGCGGTAAGTGGCTGGTTGATCTCATGATTAATAGACGCACTTAATTGACCAATGGTGGCTAATTTTGCCGCCTGTAACAGCTGTTCTTGCGCCTGTTGTAGTCCTTGCTCTGCTTCGTTGCGTTGCTGAATTTCGTGCATAAGTTGCTGATTACTTAGTTGTAAAGATTCGGTGCGCTCGGCAACCGCCTGCTCTAACTTAGTAAACATCAGCGCTCTTTGCCGTTGTTGCAGTAATCGGCTGCGCCAAAACACAAAAAATAGCACGACCACCGCAATCACTAAGCTAATACTGATGGCTTGCTGGAGTGCTTGTATTTTTAAACTTTTTACGGGTTGTAATAAGACTAACTGCCACGGCAAAACCAGGTTATCTTTAATCGCAACAACAAATTGTTTGCTGCTTGTCGGTTGTGTTACCGGCTCAGTTAATAGCTGCCAGATCGCACCATCTTGCTGTAAGTTAAGCGAGTGTAGAATTACTCCTGGGTGTCTGGAGCGACTTACCGCCTCTTCGCCCAACCAAGTAAGGCGCCAAGGCTCATAATTACTGGCAATCACGGTCTGCTCTTCATCGACCAGCATAAAGTAAAACGGACTTTGGTTAGCGATGGATTGATAAGCCAACTCTAACTGATCGATATTAAGTTTAACGGTTAACACGCCCAAGATTTGCTGTTGTTGATCGGTCACAGTAGCCGCAAAATAAATGCCGCGCTCGCGTGAAATCCAACCTAGCCCATAGTCAACATAGCTTTTATTCGCATTGATGGTTTCAGTGAAATAAGGGCGAAAACCAAAGTTGTAGCCCATAAAGTCAATAGCTTGATTGGCATTACTACTGGCCAGTACGATGCCTTGCGGATCCATAACATAAATGGATGCACTCCCGCTGGCGAGGTTAAAATCCGCTAACAGTTGGCTAACGGCTTGTTGTTTATTCAGGCTAGCAGGCTGCTGTAGTAAACTTTGCAGCTCAGGTCGTTGTGCTAAAGTATCGGTCAATGTGCTAAAACGGGTTAGTTGCAAGTTGATATATTGATTAAACTCAATAGCATGTTGTGTGGAAAGCTGCTGCGATTGTGCTAGGCGCTTTTTAAAAACCAATTGATAGCTGCCAAACGTAATTAACGCTAGACTGCACAAAATGACTAAAGGATGTCGATAAAGTAAGCGCATAACCCACTCTGTTGCGGTAGTTGTTGGCAATGCTACCGTAACCTGGGCGACAGAACCAAAGAAATTTAGCATGTTTGGTCAAGTCTTGCCGTTGATGTGATTAAAGACAAGACGTTTTGCCATTGCTCACCCTGAAGTAACTAGAACAGAGGTATCTATGAAATTAACTGCACAAGAATGGCAGGCAAGGTTAACGGCTGAACAATACCGAGTAACCCGACTTAAAGGCACCGAATATCCCTTTACCGGCGAGCTGTTACAGCATACCGCCACCGGAACTTACCACTGTGTTTGTTGCGGCGCTGCGCTGTTTAACAGCGAAACCAAGTTTGATGCCGGTTGTGGTTGGCCAAGTTTTTATGCGTCGATACAAGGTAAGGTCAAATACGAAAAAGATTTAAGCCATGGCATGCGGCGGATTGAAATTTTATGTGCCGCCTGTGACGCGCATCTTGGACATGTGTTTGAGGATGGCCCTGCGCCAACCGGCCAACGCTATTGTGTGAATTCGGTTTCTTTAACCTTCGCCCAAAATCAGACTACGTAATGAGTTGAGTCGCAATGCGTAAACGACTTGTCAATTTGATAAGAACACTAAAAAAAAGCTGTAACTGTTGTGGTAAGCTTTCATAATCCATTACAATAGGCCGCCTTCTACAAACCGCTGTACCCTACACAAAGCGGTGAGGGCAAAACCGATTAATTCATTTTTTGAAGTAAAAGGCCTCATAATGACCCTATCACACGCAGAACAGTACCAAAAGAGCTGGCAAGAGCGCCAGGAATACGCCGAAAATATGTTACCGCTTATCGGCCGTTTATACCGCAATAAAGGCATTGAAGTTGTGGTGTATGGTCGTCCACTCGTCAGCGCTACCATTATTGATATCATTAAAGCGCACAAAACAGTACAACGTTTTGAAGGGCAGAAGCTGCGTCTGCGTGAAAGCTTCCCTGTATTAGAAGCCATTAGCAAAATGAACTTGGCACCAGGCCGTGTCGATATTGGCAAATTGGCTTATGCCTTTCTGTATAAAAATGTGGCTGAAGGCTTAACGCTGGAACAATATCTGGCTGAAGCACTGAGCGATATTCTTGACCATGAAGACAAGGTACAGCCGGTTGATGTGGTGCTGTATGGCTTTGGTCGGATCGGTCGTTTGTTAGCGCGTTTAATGCTAGAACGCTCAGGGCCAAGTACTAAGCTGCGCTTAAAAGCTATCGTGGTGCGTGGTGGTAAAAAAGGTGATTTAGAAAAGCGTGCCAGTTTATTGCGTCGTGATTCTATCCATGGACCTTTTAATGGCAGCATTACCGTTGATGAAGAAAATCAAGGTATCAAAGCCAACGGCACCTTTATCAAAGTTATCTATGCTAATTCACCTGAGCTGGTGGATTACACCCAATACGGTATTGATAATGCGCTGATTGTCGATAACACTGGTATTTTTAAAGATGACAAAGAGTTATCTATTCATTTCCAGAGCAAAGGTGCGGCTAAAGTGTTATTAACGGCACCGGCTAAAGGCGATGTCCCTAACGTAGTATATGGCGTTAACCAGCATATGATTACTGCGGAGCATAAAATTGTGTCTGCGGCGAGCTGTACCACCAATGCCATTACGCCAGTTTTAAAAGCTTTACATGATGAATTCGGTATTCGTAATGGTCATGTGGAAACCGTGCATTCATACACGAACGATCAAAACCTGATTGATAATTTCCATAAGGCTGAGCGTCGTGGCCGTGCCGCGCCATTAAATATGGTATTAACTTCAACCGGTGCTGCTAGTGCGGTAGCGAAAGCCTTACCTGAGTTAAAAGGTAAATTGACGGGGAATGCGATTCGGGTACCAACACCGAATGTTTCAATGGCCATTTTATCGTTAAACTTAAATCGGGAAACAACCAAAGAAGCGTTAAACGACTTCTTACAGCGCACATCATTGTTCTCTGAATTACAAGATCAAATAGATTTCACCAGCTCTACCGAGATCGTGTCTTCTGATTTAGTTGGTTCTCGTTACGCCGGTGTTGTGGACTCACAAGCCACTATCGTGGATGGTGATCGTTGTGTGTTATATGTATGGTACGACAACGAGTTTGGTTACAGCGTACAGGTTACTCGTGTCATGAACGAAATGGCAGGGATTAAATACCCAACGTTACCTATCGTCAAGTAAGTTAAGCCGCTTTATAGAAGCCCGTTAGCGATTTGCTGCGGGCTTTTTTTATAGAAGCCCGTTAGCGATTCGCAGCGGTTTTTTTATGGCTAAAACAAAAATGGCCAGCAGAGCTGACCATTTATTTCATCGGTGTTTTAACCGATAAGCGCTAAATTACAGTACTGTAACGTTAGCAGCTTGTGGGCCTTTTTGGCCTTGTTCGATTTCGAAAGCAACGCGTTGGCCTTCGTTTAAGGTTTTGTAACCTTCAGTTTGGATAGCACGGAAGTGAACGAAAGCGTCTGCGCCGCCGTTGTCTTGAGTGATGAAACCGAAACCTTTATCAGCGTTGAACCACTTTACTACACCAGTTACTTTAGCCATGAGAGACTCCTAAAAATTTAAAAAGTTTGTTAACGCGGAATGCGCTTTTAGCCTGACTGTTACTTATGTGGCCAAACGTGCGTGAATCTTCAGGACATGACTTACAAGCGAAGCTGTGTAGCGAAGTTTTCAAAAACAAGTTGTTACATAGGTCTGTACTACAGGCCGGTAAGCACTATAACAGGTCTGAGCGGAATGTATAGCTTTATCGGTGAATAATTGGGATAAAGTTGTAGAAAATAAAAAAGCCGGTAAAAATCCGGCTTTTTTAATAACTTAGCGTGTGTCGTTTTTAGTTACTTAAAGCAACTTCTGGCGCAACATAAGCCAAGTTTAATGCTTCTGCGACGCTCTCATTGGTGACTAAACCACGGTAAACATTTAAGCCTGCTAACAAGTGTTTATCATCTTGTAATGCTTGCTTGTAGCCTTTATTGGCTAAACGAATGATAAACGGCAGAGTGGCATTGTTTAAGGCAAAAGTTGAAGTGCGGGGCACTGCACCTGGCATATTCGCAACACAGTAGTGTACAACGTCATCAACAATGTACGTTGGATCAGCGTGCGTAGTGGGTTTAGAGGTTTCCACACAGCCGCCTTGGTCAATTGCAACGTCGACAATGGCTGAACCTGGCTTCATACGCTTAATATGGTCGCGGGTAACCAGCTTAGGTGCGGCGGCTCCTGGCACTAACACACCGCCAATCACTAAATCTGCGGCCAATACTTCTTGCTCTAAGGCTTCAGCAGTAGAGTAGATGGCTTTCACTGCGCCATTGAACTGCGCATTAATACGGCGAAGTACATCAACATTGCGATCTAAGACGGTGACATCCGCGCCCATACCTACCGCCATTTGCGCTGCGTTCGCACCAACCATACCGCCACCAATTACGACCACTTTGGCAGGGGCAACACCGGGTACGCCACCTAATAACATACCGCGGCCAGCACAGGATTTTTCTAAAGCACGCGCACCGGCTTGAATTGACATCCGGCCTGCTACTTCTGACATTGGGGCTAATAACGGTAAGCCACCTTTGTTGTCAGTAACCGTTTCATAAGCAATACACACTGCTTTTGATTTGATTAAATCAGCTGTTTGCTCTGGGTCCGGCGCTAAGTGTAAGTAAGTAAATAAAATTTGCCCATCGCGTAACATGGCGCGCTCAACGGCTTGCGGCTCTTTCCCTTTTACAATCATATCCGCTTGTGCGAATACTTCTGCCGCTGTGCTTAATACGTTGGCACCAACAGCCTGATAATCTTCATCAGTAAAGCCGATACCGATGCCCGCGTTATGCTCAACAATGACCTTATGACCGTGACCAATTAATTCACGTACGCTGGCTGGCGTCATGCCGACACGGTATTCATGGTTTTTTATTTCTTTAGGTACACCGATAATCATAAATTTCACCTTGATTGGTTTGGGTAATATTTTTGCGCAGTATAGCGATAAAAAACCAGAATTACTGCTTGTTTTAAGCTTTATAAATAGTGCAAAATCCTGTTTTGCCTACTCGCTCAGGATTTTATGCTGAAATGTATTCTTTAAGTAAGAGCATCAAGAAGTTAGATCGCATTGACCGAAAAATTTTAGTCGAATTACAGCACGATGGTCGCTTGGCAAATGTTGAGCTAGCCCGTCGAGTTGGCTTAAGTCCTACGCCTTGTTTAGAGCGGGTGCGCAAACTCGAAGCTGAAGGGTATATTTTAGGGTATACCGCCCTAGTTGATCCGCACAAAGTAGGGGCGGCGATGCTGGTTTTTGTTGAAATTACCTTAAGTAAAACCTCGCCAGAAGATTTTGATGAATTTAGTAAAGCCGTGCAAAAACTTTCGGAAATTCAGGAATGTCATTTGGTATCGGGAAGCTTTGATTTTTTATTAAAAACTCGGGTAGCCAATATGGCGGCGTATCGGGAGTTACTCGGTGAAACCTTGTTGCGTTTACCCAGTGTGCGTGAGAGCCGCACTTATGTCGTCATGGAAGAAGTGAAACAGAGTAGTTTTGTACCAATGCTGTAATTTAAGGCTAGTCAGTTGAGTGAATATACCGAGGGCGTTGATACAGCTTTTGTTCATAATGGCTAGCGTATGCTGCAGTTGGTACTAAGCAAAGATGCACTTTTAGACCAGCTCTGGTAACCTAGCCTGATTAGAAAATTTACGGCATCAGTATGCATGTCGTGCCAGCTGCAGTTCAACATCGTTTGCGCTGGCTGTTAGACATGGAATTTGAATTTAGGGGCCTTTCTTTTGCAAAGCAGAGTGTTATTTTCTTTAAATGGGGTACAGCGCTTGCTGGAAGTCGGTTTGATTTTATTCTCCGGCTTAGCACTTTTTATGTTGCTGTCGCTATTGTCGTTTGACCCAGCCGATCCGAGCTGGTCGCAAACGGGCTATCATCTGCAAGTTAATAATTATGCTGGGCGTGGCGGTGCTTGGTTAGCAGATGTGTTATTGGTTAGCTTTGGCTGGATTGCCTATCTAATGCCGTTTTTAGTGGCCTTATCCGGCTATATGTTGTTTAAACGCTACCATGATTTACTGAGTTTAGATTATTTGATTTTAGGCTTGCGCTTATTTGGTCTATTACTGACGCTGTGTGCAGCAACCGCTATTAGTAGTATGAATTTTAATGATATTTACTATTTTTCCTCTGGTGGGGTATTAGGCGATAAAATAAGCGGTAGCTTACTGCCGTATTTTAACTTTATTGGCACAAGCTTGTTACTGCTGTGCGGTTTTGCTACCGGTTTAACCTTGTTGACGGGAATTTCTTGGTTAACCGTAGCGGATTATATAGGTGCGCAGTGTTTTATTCTGTTTAACGTTTTGGTTTCATTACCGCAGCGTTTTCGTTCAGAACGCGAGAGCAATCTGTATACTGTTAGTGACACGGACAGTGATGAAGAGCCGCAAAAATATCCCGCTAAAACTCGTCGTGTAAAGGTAGAGGCATTACCTGAACCACTAGAGGATGATTATGCCTTGCCAGAAACCCACAATGTGCTAGAGCCGCGTTTTAGTTTTGATAGCGAGGCGAAGGATGAACCTTTTGCGATAAGCAGCCAACCGTTGAAGCGCAAAGAGCCACTGCCAATTCGTCCGCTTAACGAAAAAACCGAAGCTAAGGCGTATTACAGTGTGGACACCTTGGCTGACGAGCAGCTGTCTTTTAGCGCCGTTGATGACCCTTTTGATCATGAGCACGTAAGCCGAACTTTCAGAGAGTTAGAGCAAGAAGAAGAATTAGATCCGCTTATGCGTTTCCCGCCGGATGACGACGAGCAGGGCGAGGATACCGATGACAGTGAAGAAGTGGTGCATTCGTTGGAAGAACTGCCTTCTTTAGCTCTTTTAGACCGACCAGATAAAGCGGTTAACCCTATCGATCCGGTTGATTTGGAGCGGGTATCCCGCTTGGTTGAAGCTAAACTGTTGGATTTTAATGTTGAAGCAAAAGTCGTGGGTGTGCATCCAGGCCCGGTGGTGACACGATTTGAGTTAGATTTAGCCCCTGGGGTAAAGGTAAGTAAAATTACAGGGTTAGCCAAAGACTTAGCCCGCTCCTTGTCTGCAATCAGTGTGCGCGTGGTGGAAGTGATCCCCGGCAAGAGTTTTATTGGGTTAGAGCTGCCGAATCAATACCGCGAAATTGTGCGCTTATCAGAAGTCATTGGCGATGAGATTTTTAATGACTCTAAATCGGCGCTCACTATGGTGCTGGGTAAAGATATCGCGGGTAAATCGGTGGTAGCTGACTTAGCCAAAATGCCCCATCTGCTGGTCGCGGGGACCACGGGTTCGGGTAAATCGGTCGGCGTGAACGTCATGATTTGTAGTTTGTTATACAAATCGACGCCTGATGATGTGCGTTTTTTAATGATTGACCCGAAAATGTTGGAATTATCCATTTACGAGGGCATACCGCATTTGCTGACAGAAGTGGTCACCGATATGAAAGACGCTGCCAATGGTTTGCGCTGGTGCGTAGGTGAAATGGAGCGTCGCTATAAATTGATGTCGGCATTGGGGGTGCGAAATCTTAAAGGCTATAATGCGAAAGTGAAAGAAGCGATATGCGACGGTCAGCCGTTAAAAGATCCTTTGTGGAAACCTTCGGATGATATGCGTGGTGAAGCACCTTACCTAGAGAAACTGCCGGCTATCGTGGTCGTCATTGATGAGTTTGCCGATATGATGATGATCGTCGGTAAAAAAGTCGAAGAGTTAATTGCCCGTATTGCCCAAAAAGCGCGTGCTGCCGGTATTCACTTAATCTTAGCAACACAGCGGCCTTCGGTAGATGTGATCACCGGCTTGATTAAAGCCAATATCCCGACGCGGATTGCCTTTCAGGTATCGTCAAAAATAGATTCTCGTACCATTTTGGATCAACAAGGGGCAGAAAGTTTATTAGGGCAGGGCGATATGTTGTATCTGCCGCCTGGCTCGGGTGTCCCAACGCGGGTGCATGGTGCCTTTGTTGATGATCATGAAGTGCATGCAGTGGTCGCCGATTGGAAAAAGCGTGGCAAACCGCAATATATTGCTGAAATTTTAAGTGGCGAAACCACCGAAGAGAACTTATTACCGGGTGAGACCCTCGAAGGTGAAGACGGTGAAGCCGATGCGCTTTACGATCAAGCGGTGGCTTTTGTTATTGAAACGCGCCGCGCATCGGTGTCCGGCGTGCAGCGTAAATTTCGGATCGGTTATAATCGTGCAGCACGCTTAGTGGAACAAATGGAACATAGCGGTGTAGTCAGTGCTCCGGGGCATAATGGTAATCGAGAAGTGTTAGTGCCACCGGTGAATAGAGGATATTAATGAAAAAAGTATTAGCTTTATTGGTTTTCAGTGCGGTTATTGGCGTATCTACCCCAAGTCAGGCTGCTCAAGATAAAACGATTGAAGTATTAGCTCGCCCGGATTTTGCACCGCATATGCAGGCCGCTCGTCAGCAACGGCTTGCTGCTGAAGATGCCAGTGCTGAGTTAATGCAGCAGTTAGCAAAAGTACAGTCTTTTTCGGCGGTCTATCAGCAACGGGTTTATGATATCCAGCAGCAATTGTTACAAGAGGGGACTGGTACGCTAGCATTAGAACAGCAAGCGCGTTTTCGCTTTGAGAGCCAGACACCTGAGCCTTCTTTGTTAGTCAGCGATGGCAAAACCCTATGGTTTTATAATGAACTGCTGGAGCAAGTGAGTATTTATGACGCGCAAAGTGAAGTTGGCCAAACGCCTTTTGCCTTGTTAACCAGTACCGATCAGGCGTTATGGCAGCAATATCAGGTTACTCAGCAGGCGCAGAGTTTTTTTATTCATCCGCTCAGTGCCGATAATCCGGTACAGCAGCTGATGCTAACCTTTAGCGACAATAAACTAACTGCAATGCAAGTTATCGATATCAACCAGCAGCAAAGTGTTTATGTCTTTACTGAGATTAAACTGAATAGTGCCTTAGCTTCTACCTTGTTTAGCTTTACGATAACCAGTAACCTTGAAGTTGATGATCAGCGACAGCTCTGATTGCAAGGTGCCTTTTAGCGATGACTAGCCTGCCATTCGATTTTTCAGACGATATTCGGCCCTTAGCTGCACGGCTGCGCCCGCAGCAGCTGGCCGATTATGTCGGACAGCAGCATCTGGTTGCGCCTGGCACACCTTTATACAAAGCGATAACGGCTGGCAGAGTCTTCTCACTTATTTTTTGGGGGCCACCGGGTACCGGTAAAACCACGCTAGCAGAATTGATTGCTCAGCATGCGAATGCGGTGATGCAGCGTTTGTCGGCAGTGACTGCGGGCGTGAAAGATATTCGCGATGCCATTAGCGAAGCGCAGCTACGCCAGCAGCAATATCAGCAGCGCACCTTGTTGTTTGTCGATGAAGTACACCGCTTTAATAAAGCCCAACAAGATGCCTTTTTACCTTATATTGAAGATGGCACCATTATTTTTATTGGTGCGACCACAGAAAATCCTGCGTTTGCCTTAAATAATGCGGTGCTATCACGCGCGCGAGTATGTGTACTAAAACCGCTTAGCGAAGCGGATTTACAGCAGGTGTTGCAGCGGGCGTTAACTAACATCCCTGCAGGGTTAGGCGCACTTAAGCTAACCATTGCGGCTGATGCTGAACGCTTACTGTTGCAATTAAGTGCCGGGGATGCGCGTCGTTTGCTCAATGTGCTGGAGCAAATTGCCGAATTAGCTGAACCAGCAAGTTGCATAAGTGTGCAGCTAGTGAAGCAAGTCGTGCCGCAGCAGCTGGCCGGTTTTGATCGCGAAGGCGATTTATTTTATGACTTAATTTCGGCTTTCCATAAGTCGGTTCGAGGCTCGGATCCTGATGCGGCGCTGTATTGGTATGGACGCATTCTGGCGGGAGGCGGTGATCCTTTGTATGTGGCCAGACGCTTATTGGCGATAGCTAGCGAAGACATTGGAAATGCAGATCCGCGCGCCTTAACCTTGGCGCTAAATGCTTGGGATACCTTTTCGCGCGTTGGGCCAGCCGAGGGCGAACGAGCCATTGCGCAGGCCGC
>CAZNXI010000051.1:0-17085 GCA_964577005.1 uncultured Rheinheimera sp. | reverse complement strand
AGCTGGTTTTTTGCTTTTTAGCGCAGCTACGTCTTATAAGAGTGGACCTAAAATAAAGCCAATAAAAAACCCAGCCTAATGATGCTGGGTTCTGATCCTGTTTCACGCTATTAGTCAGCGACTGGCTTAACCTTATCTTGAGGCTTTCTTGGCAAAGCGGCCAAGTTGTTTTTGAGTAGCAGCAGTACCCTCAAGCAGGTTCCGTGCAGCATCATCAATCGCGGTCATTTGTTGGTATGCATCGTTGGTCATTTGCTCAATGGCAGATAAATGCGTTTGTGTTTGTCGATACTTCTGCTCCAGATTCGAGACACTGCTGTTAATGTTCTGCATACCGCCACGCGCTGTTAATAATTCTTCCTGCAACTGTGAAAACTCGCCATTGGTTTGGCTTACCTGAGTGCGTGCATCTTTCGCCTGAATGGTTAAGCTATCAGACTCTTGTTTGGTTTCTTTAACTAGGCGCTCCATATCATTTAGGAAACCTGAAATCTGTTTGGTTGCTTCGTTTACTTTGGCCGCTAAGGTTCTCACTTCATCTGCCACGACGGCGAAACCACGCCCAGCATCTCCCGCTCTTGCTGCTTCGATAGCGGCATTTAACGCCAGTAAGTTAGTCTGGTCGGAAAAGCCTTCTACCATCACCAGAATTTGCCGCACATTTTCAGAGTTTTGCTGCAGGCCGTTAATCGTAGCACCGAAAGAGTCTAACAGGGTGGCAATAGCAGCCAATTGTTTGTTTAAGTACTGCATTTGCTCACTGGCAATTTTAGCCTTATCCACGGCGATGTGCGTAACATTGCCCATCTGGTCGCTGCTATGAACAATCTGTGCAAGGTATTCAATAACTTCATCGCTATCACGTCTGATTTGTTTATTGCGCTGCTCGGTATCTTGTAAACTCAAACGGGTACTTTTGACCGCGCCAGAAACCTGTTCATTGATTTCATGTGTGTTGCTGGCTTGCTGGTGAACTTTACTCAATACCTCGCTAAGTTGGGCGACAAAGTGATTAAACTCTTCAGATAACGTCCTAAACTCATCAAAAGTGAAAGCGGGCAAACGCTGACTTAAGTCTGCGCCAGAGTTGTTGCTTTGATGTAAGGTATCCACCAAAGCTCGTACAGGCCTGACAATGAGGTGACTTAAATAGAAGCCAGTAAACAAGAAGGCTGCAACGCCGGTGACAAGGAGTAGCCACCATAGGGTTTTGGACCCCTCGCTAGGGTATGAAAGGTAGAGAGCAAACCCAAAAAATAAGCCAATAAATAATAGATTTCCGGCTATTTTCCGATTAAGCGTGTAGAAAAAGCTTTGTTCAACAAAGCGATAAAGTGCCATAAATCTCTCCATTACGACTAAAACCTCTTATTGTATTCATCGCGACAGCTAATTCCCAAGCTTGACAACGAATGGCGTTAAGACGAGTATTTACTGATAAAGACAATAACTCAGTTTATGCTTGCTGCCAATATATTAGAGCGAGTTATCAATAAACTTCGTCTAGTATTAGGCAGATAGCATCATCATTGAATTTAAAATGTGTAAATGCTGCCAATTGATATTGCCATAGGATCTGCACCAGGGGAAATGTCGAGCCGTTTATTGTGCCCACCGGCAGAGACATTAAAGTTTGCTTGCTCAGCGTTATGGGTTAGCGCAAAGGCCATGTAAAAATTAAGTGATTGCCCAAGCGATTTGTCGATTCCCAACGCGAGCATAGTGGCCTTATCTTGCCGGTTAGCGGTTTGCTCAGTCAGATAATATTGTGCTGTTAAATTATAGTCACCAGCATTATAGCCAAGACCCACACCCCAGGCCGTTCGGTCAGCATCGTTAAAGTTCGAGCTATGCTGATAAAATAAGGCGAGTTGCCATGCTTCATTAACTTTATAGCGAGTGCCAAGGCGTATGCCTGTTTTGGCGGGCACTGGTTGCCCTTGAGGATTGCTGATTTGGTTTTGATGCTCATAGGCCAGAATAACCAGTAAATCAGCGGCATGGTAGGTTATTGAGCTGCTAATCGCATCATTCTCGTTATCAGTAGTACTGCCCGTTGCATCGTTAGCTGAATAATGTAAATCTAAAATAAAGTTATGCAGTTTGGGCGTTTGATAGTGGATACCGTTACGAAAACGTTTATCTAAACTCACGCCAGCACCAGCAACAATATTACGGGCATCCCCAACTTTGTCGCCAAAAAAATCGGTGCGTGAGCGTACTTTTTTCATTGGTGTATCAAAATAACCAAGACGAGCCAAACCATAACGGCCTTGCAAGCCAACAAAACTATCACGTGTGTTAAAAAAGTTGCTACCATCACCGCCTTCGTCAAGTTTAACCGTCGCTTCGATTTGACTGATTACTTTTAAACCCGGCTGTAACTGATGCGAAACTTTGACGCCTATTCTGCTGGAGTTACTAGAAATATTAAATCCACTATCAATATCATTATCCAGTTGATCCAGTGAAACGTGAGCTTTTCCATAAAATGCAGTATCTGCCGCCTGTAATGGCAGTTGTGCTAGTAACAACAATACAGTGACGGGCGCGGCATAAAGTAAATTCATAATCGTCTCTAAATGGTTTTGTACTGTTTAAAATATTTATACAGTATGACACGTTCAGATGACTATGCAGAGTTCGTTACATTTTTATCTACTTTAGGTAAATACTTACCTTTGGTTTGTAGGAATACGCACACGCTTCGCAATAAACCAACCAATAACCATGGCTGCAATAAAGCCTAAAGTGCCACTACTAAAGGAGCTCACTGCGCTGAGCGCGGGGCCTGGGCAATAACCCACCATACCCCAGCCAATACCAAACACAGCGGCACCTATCAGTAAGGGTTTATCTAGTTGCTGTTGCGTGGGTAAATAAAAGGCTTTATCAAACAGGGGGGCAGGTCTTTTTAGTACCAGATAAAAACCAATGGAATAGACTGCTAACGCGCCTACCATGACTAAGATTAAACTCGGATCCCAGTTACCGCTGACATCCAAAAAACTTAGCACTTTTTGCGGATCGATCATCTGAGAAATGGCCATACCTAAAGACATCAGCAAGCCTGCTAAAAACGCGATGACAAGTTTCATTATGACCTCTTAATTAAACAAACTGGCGACTAATACACCGGCTAACATAAAGGTTAACGTGGCCGCAATTGATCGAGCAGAAAATCGTCCAATGCCGCAAATGCCGTGCCCAGAAGTACAACCAGAGCCCCAAGCCGTGCCAAGCCCAACTAATAATCCAGCTATAACCGTGTGCAAGCTTAAGGTAGGGGTGCTATAGCTAAAATCAGCGATAACCAGCGATGCCAGTAAAGGGCCGCAGATAATGCCAAGCACAAAAGCCAATCGCCAACCTTTATCTTCGTGTTGAAATAGCAAAGCACTGGTGATACCAGAAATGCCAGCAATACGGCCAATACCGGCCAGCAGTAGCAGAGTACCTAAACCAATTAAACCACCGCCAATTAAGGCCGAGACAGGAGTAAAGTTTTCCATAAAGCCCTCTATGCTTGAACGGGTAAGTTGGCGGCAATCCAAGCTTGCATACCACCAGCAACTGAATACACTTGAGTGAAGCCCATGCGTTGCAAAGACTCAGCAGCTAAGGCCGAGCGCGCACCAGAGCGACAGATTAAATATAAAGGCTGGGCAGCAAGCTGCGCTAATGCGACTTCAGGATCACAGCCACTGGCAGCTACTGCTGGATGGTTTGCCAGTTGCATTTCCAAAATACCACGAGGGTAGTTAATCGCTGCATTGATATGCTGCTGGCTAAACTCCGCATTTTCCCGCACATCAATTAACAGCGGGGCCGGATGTTGCGCAAGATATGCGGCTAATTGCTCAATACTGACTTCCTGAATAACGGCTTTCGCTTCTGCTACCAATTGTTGTGCTGTTTTCATCATTAACTCCAGTAAGATTTATAGAACAGATTGCGTTATCACGACCATTGACATGACGGCCAAAAACACCGCAAAGCCACGCTGTAGTTGTTGTTTAGGTAATTTCTGACCAAGCCAGTTGCCAGCAAAAGTACCTAATAATCCGGCCACGATCATAATGCCAATAACTTGCCAGTTAAAACTTTGCCCTGTAGCACTAAAACTCACAAAATATTTAGCAAAACCAGCAAATGACTTTAGCGCAATAATGCTAAGGCTTGTGGCCACTGCAATATTGATGGGCAGCCCTCCCATCAATACTAACGCCGGGACAATTAAGAAGCCGCCACCCACGCCAACGAAACCGGTAATAGCGCCAACAATAAGACCATCTGCAATCACTTTGGCGTGATTAAACGGATATTGGTTGGCGGTATTCGTTTGTCGATTACGCCACATCATAACGGCAGCCACTAACATCAAGATAGAAAAACAGAGCAGCTGCCAACGGCTATCGACAAGGGTACCTAGCCACGCTCCGCCATAAGTCCCCAGCATGCCTGGAATACCAAACCACAATACATGACGCCAGCTGATGCGTTGTTGCCAAGCATTTTGCACCGATCCTAACAGGCTTATCCCCGCGACAATCAGCAGTGAAGACGCAATGGCCATATCCGCAGGCATCTTCAGTAAATAGAGTAATACGGGCACAGTAAGAATAGAGCCGCCAGAACCAAATAACCCCAAACTTAAGCCAATAATCAGAGCGCCTAATAATGCGACCATATCACCCCTTTATTCTTTTATGGAATAAGCTTATAACTTGTTTGCATTCTAGGCGGCTTTTCGCTAAGCTGCAACTAAAATTTAGCATTCACTAATTTTAGGTGTTAAGTATGGCGCAGCAATCTTTGCATATTGAAATGTTTTTTGATCATGACAGTTCAACCTTCAGTTATGTTGTCGCAGATTTACAATCTAAGCAGGCAGCGATTATTGATCCGGTCTTAAATTATGATGCGGCTGCAGGTGCAGTCAGCACAGCAGATGCTGATAAACTGCTGAGCTATTTGGTAACCAATGGCCTTACCTTGCAGTGGATTTTAGAAACACACGCCCATGCTGATCACCTCTCTGCTGCGCATTATCTTAAACAAAAAACCGGAGCAACTATCGGAATCGGTGAGGGGATCCGCAAAGTACAGCAAACTTTTAAAGTCGTTTTCAATATTGCAGATACCGAGCTGCAAGCAACGGGCGATTATTTTGATCAGCTATTTGCGGATAATGAGCAATTTAAGATTGGTAACTTGCAGGCAACCGTAATTAACACGCCAGGACACACCAATGACAGTGTCAGTTATCTGATTGCGGGAAACTTATTTGTAGGTGATTCGCTGTTTATGCCCGATTCTGGCACAGCGCGTTGCGATTTTCCCGGAGGCGATGCTCATATTTTATTTCGCTCTATTCAGCGGATTTATCAATTACCCGCCGAAACGGTTATTTATATGTGCCATGATTATCAGCCCAATGGCCGTGAGCTACGCTATAAAACCACAGTGCTAGAACAAAAAACCAATAATATTCATGTAAAAGCGGATACCTTAGAAACCGACTTTGTTGCAAAACGCGAAGCACGTGATAAGACTTTAGCAGTGCCAAGACTGATTTATCCGGCTGTGCAGGTTAATATTCGAGGCGGACAACTGCCGCAAGCAGAAGACAATGGTCAGCGTTATATCAAAATTCCGTTAAAAGGATAAAAACGCTGCTTGTTCTGGCTTTGCTCAGGCTAAAACTTACAGCCAGCAAACAAAAAGGCCGCCGCGCGGCCTTTTGCTTTAACACATCACACTTATTATTTCGCTAACAAGGCTTGAATTACCGAGGTTGCACTATCGAGCGCTAACAACTGCTTTTCGCCTGTACGACGGTTTTTATATTCGACTTCACGAGAATCCAAATTACGCTCGCCTATAACGATGCTATGAGGGATACCGATTAATTCCATATCGGCAAACATTACCCCTGGACGCTCTTTACGATCATCAAACAACACTTCTATACCCGCTGCGGTCAGTTGCTGATAAAGTTGCTCGGTGGCTTCGGCAATACGCACAGACTTATGCATATTCATAGGGATTAACACAACTTGAAAGGGAGCTATAGCATCAGGCCAGATAATACCGTGCTCATCATGGTTTTGTTCAATCGCTGCTGCGACAATACGGGATACACCAACGCCGTAACAGCCCATGGTCATGATCTGGTGTTTACCTTCTTCGTTCAAGACACCGGCTTTTAATGCTTGCGAGTATTTATCTCCCAACTGAAAGATATGACCGACTTCAATACCGCGTTTAATCACCAAATTACCAAAACCACAAGGGCTTGGATCGCCTTCGACGATATTGCGGATATCTGCAACATGGTATTGCGTAATGTCGCGGTCCCAGTTTACTCCTGTTAGGTGATAACCGTCTTTATTGGCACCTACGACAAAATCCGCCAGGTGAGCAGCACTCCGATCAACAATAACCGGTACGCTAATACCGACAGGGCCCACTGAGCCTGCTCCCGCACCGAGTAAAGCACGAATTTGTTCATCGCTAGCAAACTGTAAAGGACTTGCCACCTGTGCTAGTTTTTCTGCTTTAACTTCATTTAACTCATGATCTCCACGTAAGACTAAGGCGACTAAGGAGCTCGGTTTATCGTCTTCAGTTGCCGCCACTACAAACAAGGTTTTCGCAATGCGTGCTGCATCGATTTGTAATAACGCGGCCACCTCAGCAACTGAGCCAGCATTGGGAGTGGCGACTTCAGTCATCTTGGCTGTTGGCGCTGGGCGAGCTCCGGCAGGCGCTTTTGCTTCAGCCATTTCAATATTGGCGGCATAATCGCTGCTGTCGGAAAAGGCGATAGCATCTTCACCTGAAGAGGCAAGCACATGGAATTCATGAGATACACTGCCACCAATAGCACCGGTATCCGCCAAAACTGGGCGATAATCCAGTCCTAACCGATTGAAGATATTGCAGTAGGCGCTATACATAGCATCATAGGTTTGCTGCAAAGATTCCTGACTTAAATGGAAAGAATAAGCATCTTTCATTAAGAATTCGCGAGCGCGCATCACACCAAATCGTGGGCGACGTTCATCACGAAATTTGGTTTGAATTTGATATAAATTAAGAGGTAATTGTTTGTAGCTGGTGATTTCACGTCTTACCACATCGGTAATCACTTCTTCATGCGTGGGGCCAAGCACAAAATCACGGTTGTGGCGATCGGCAAAACGGAGTAACTCCGCATCCATTTTTTCCCAACGGCCCGATTCTTGCCATAATTCCGCCGGTTGAACCATTGGCATCAACACTTCAATTGCGCCAGCCTTGTTCATTTCTTCTCGAACAATCTGCTCTACTTTGCGCAAAACACGCACGCCAGTGGGTAAATAAGTATATAAACCTGATGACAAACGGCGAATCATACCCGCACGAAGCATTAATTTATGGCTGATGACTTCGGCATCTGCCGGCGTCTCTTTCATCGTAGATAGTAAGTACTGACTGGTGCGCATGCTGCTCTCTGCAAAAACTGAAAAATTTGCCCGTATTCTAACAACGGAATTACTCTGGCAGAAGTTTAATCTGATGTTTTATTGGCTTATTTGTAACTTGCTGTTGGCTAAGCATGCCCCCTAAGCTATAAAAGCTCCCGTTTAGTTCTACCACACCGCGTAAATCCATAACCGCTTCTGTATTCGCGCCTTTAAACCAGCGCTGTTGTAAGGGGGCATATAGCCACACGTCAGCAACAGGCTCAGCAGCCTTGCCTGCTGCTGTTTTCCCATCAAGTGCATATTGGGTATGACTGCCCCCGATAAAGGCCACCATCTCTTCACCATTTATGTTCACGGTAGTTGCTGCCAAGCGATAGCGAGCCTGCTCTGTAGGATGGGTAATAGGTTGCCAGCTGATGGTATTGGGATTAGCACTGAGTTGACCAACCCAACAGGCCGCGGCAGGCGTAAACTGACGAGGTTGATCTTTAGGGTAGTCAAGTTTTACGCCATCACAAACCACTAAATGATTCGCCGCTATTGCACCGGCTAAACCAAACACGGGGTTACCGGGAAAAGGTGTGGCTTGTGACCAGCGCTGCGTAAAATTATCAAACAGCTGCACCAAATTAACTGTGCCATGATCACTCCAGCCGCTGACTAAATAAATATAGCGATTTTGATGAGGAATCGCCGCAGCATTGTCGACAGGTACCGGCATATCATTGAGTCGAGTGTAACGACGTGTTACTGGATCTAATCGATAACTATCAGTGGCGGTGATGGTTGAACCATCGGCATTGATAAAACTGCCACCAAAGATAAAAAAGTTATTGTTAAGTGCCACTGCGCTGGCGCCTACTCGGCCACTTAGTCGTTGCTGGCTTGGCACGGGGGGGAGGCTTACCCAACCAAATTCACCGACGGTGTGCAACCATGCTTTATTATGAATATCAACACTTGATTTACCTTGGCCAACGCCGGTAATCGACAAGACATAAGTTTTATCGCGAATACTCGTGCTGGCCACCGCATTGTTACTGACGGGCTCCGGTAGATCTGGCAAAGCCATTGCTGCAGTGCTGGCTGCCATCAAACTAAAGTAGCTGAGTGATTTCAGTAACATGATTATGTTCTCCGTTAACTGTCCATTTAATATTAAAGTCATACAGGGTCATGCCATAGTGCTGCTCGCCTTCACGTTGCTTTTTGTAGGGCGGCCTTGGATCCTGCTTTAACACTTTTTCAATAAACACCTGCAAATGAGGATATTGTTGTTGTTGCTGGCAAAAAATACGTGCTTGTTCTGACATCGACACTGACATTGCTGTGTCTGGCGCGGCATCGGCAAAGCCCCCATTGGCCGACGGCAGCGCATCAGAGTAGGGCAAATAAGGCTTAATGTCCAAGATAGGTGTGCCATCTAAGAGATCTAGGCCACTGATCTCTAATGTAAGCTGCCCATTTTTCCAAACAACCTTATCAAGTTTTACGACAGATAAACCAATTGGATTAGGTCGAAAGGTCGCTCGAGTGGCAAAAACGCCTTTACGAGTATTGCCGCCCAGACGAGGTGGCCGCACCATCGGTGACCAGCCTTTATCTGCCGTTTCGTGAAATACAAACACCAGCCATAAATGGCTAAATGCCTCTATTCCCCTGACGATGGCTTCATCATTATAAGGCGCTGTTAAAACTAACTTGCCAGACGCTTCAGGGATCAAACCCGGTTGGCGGGGTATCGCGAATTTTTGCTTATAAGGCGACTTAATATGGCCGATCACATTAAATTGATATTCATTCATTCGTGTGATGTGTAATCCAAAGGGTTGTAATGTTACATAAATTTAGTAAGCCGTATTATGCAAGGCAGTTTTCTAAACAACAAGCAAAGTCGCTCTGGATGCTTTTTTGGTACATTTACCTTTGTGAGATTTAGCCATCTAAATGCCTTTGACGCCAGACTGATAAGTTGTAAGAATAGTGCTAGTCAAGATTAACAGGTAAATACTCCATGGAACAGCGTATCTTATTAACCGAGTGCCCCGATTCAAAAGGCTTGATCGCCCAAATTACCAATATCTGCTACAAGCACCAATTAAATATTAGCCGTAATACGGAATATGTTGATCCGGTAACTGGCCAGTTTTATATGCGGACTGAGCTGGAAGGCATTTTTAATGATTGTACCTTATTGCTAGATTTAGATCGTGCGTTACCCGAAGGCAGTCGCCGCAGCCTACTGACCCGTCATGCGAAACGTGTGGTGATTCTGGTCACTAAAGAAGCGCATTGTTTAGGCGATATTTTAATGAAAGTGTATGATGGCTCACTTGAGTTAGATATTGCGGCAATTGTTGGCAATCATCCTGAATTAGCCGAATTAGCAGAGCGCTTTGGTATTACTTATCATTTTGTTAGCCATGATGGGCTAACGCGTAGTGAGCATGAACAAGCTTTATTAAAGGTGATAGCAGGTTATCAGCCAGAATATTTAATTCTGGCTAAGTTTATGCGTATTCTAACCCCGCATTTCGTTGCGCACTATCCTAATCGAATTATTAATATTCATCATAGTTTCTTACCTGCTTTTATTGGCGCTAAACCTTACCAGCAAGCTTTTGAGCGTGGAGTGAAAATTATTGGTGCAACAGCGCACTTCGTGAATGACCAGCTAGATGAAGGCCCGATCATTCAACAAAAAGTCGCTCCTGTCGATCATAGTTATAGTGCAGAAGATATGGAAAAAGCAGGCCGAGATGTTGAAAAAGCCGCGCTAAGTGAGGCCTTACATTTTATCACCGAAGATAGAGTATTTGTGCATGGCAATAAAACCGTCATTCTATAAAGTCATAAAATGCGGTCTTAATAAAACGCTTCCCGAGTAAATGTACGTACAAGATATGGCTGATTTATTTAAAGAACACTTTGCTTTAATTTAAATATTATATTCGCTATGATGGTTCAAGAAATCACAAGGAGCCAAATATGTCTTTATTACTTGATAAAAAAGAACTAAAGAAAGCCGCTAAAGAGTTAACCCTGGCTAAATTAAATGATGTATTACACACCTTACAATCGGTTTTAGCAGAGCGTCAGAGTGAAATCGATGCGATTAATGAAATTGAACGCTTTGCCCGTGAAAAAGGTTTCACGCTTGAGCAATTAGGTTACAAGCAAATTAATGAGGTTGTGGTAGCTGAAGGAAGTCATGATGCTGCAGATACTAAGCGCCCTATCAAGCCTAAATTTAAAACACTGAATAAAGACAGCCAATATTTTTATGTCGAAGACGGTAAACTTCATTTACTGCGCACCCATACTATGAAAAAAGGTTTGCAGGAGCGCGGTATTGAGGTTGTTCCCGCCAACAAAGTAGATAAAAAACTGGCAAAAGATATTGAAGCTTTGTTGGCTGAGGCAACTGAGCAAGCCATCGCGAATTACAATAGTAAAGTTGCCATGTGGAACGCCTGGGCAGAAGCTAATGGCGGTGAAATTTTAGCACCTCGCTAGTCGTTTAAAACGAGTAAGTGCCGTCTGTTTGGCTACCTTAGTAGCGCTAGTTTAAAGATTAAGCACCCTAGGCTCTAAATAATCAACCCGGCTAAGCCGGGTTGATTATTTATTTTGGTTGAGCGTCTAGTGACTGACCGGTAATACCAACACTATCGTTACTCATTAAATATAGATAAAGCCACATTAAGTCTGCAGGCGTTTTTAATGTTTTTGCATCTTCACCTGGATAAGCTTTAGCACGCATCTTGGTGCGGGTAGCGCCTGGGTTAATACAATTAACGCGTACGCCCGTATTGTCATACTCGTGGGCGATGATCTCCATTAAGCCTTCTGTTGCAAATTTGGATACGGCGTAAGGCCCCCAAAACGCACGGCCTTTACGTCCAACACCCGATGACGTAAAAATAATTGAAGTATGCTCACTTTGCTTTAATAACGGCAGCACAGCTTGAGTCAGCAACATCGGGCCTGTGACATTCACTTGCATAATATCTTGCCAGGTCGGTAAGTCGATATGTTCAAAAGGACTCAGTACGCCCAACAAGCCTGCATTGTGTAAAACACCGTCCAAGCGTCCAAATTCAGCCTGAATAGTTGCGGCCATATCTTGATAATGTTTTTTAGTCGCACCCTTTAAGTCAAGCGGCACTATTGCCGGCTCGGGTAAGCCTGCGGCGACGATTTCATCATACACCGCAGTAAGTTTATTGGTGGTTTTACCCAAAAGAATAACAGTAGCACCATATTGAGCGTAGGTGAGGGCGGCAATTTTGCCGATTCCATCTCCGGCACCTGTGACTAAGATGACTTTATTTTCTAGCGCGCCTGCTGGCGCAGTATAGTTTTGCGGTGCGTGCATTGGCGTAACCTCTCTCAAAAAATCGGCGACAGCATACGCCGAAAAGTGCACTTTTGCACCTTTCTTCACGATATCTGTGTTTTTACTCTAGCGATTTATAAAACTTTGAGTTAACTTTAACTGGTCGTAGCTGTTAAACAGGGCAGCCACTCAATTTCTAAATAAGCAAAGCAATATTTTGCTTTGCAATAAAAAAATAACAGTGATGGACAGGGGAGTATATATGAATAAACTGGCAATCAGTATTGCTGTCGCCGTAGCCTTAGGCTTAACCGCTTGCGGTGACTCGTTAGATGACATTAAAGATGACGCTGCGCAACCCGGAGGCACCGTTATACCCAGCTCCCGGGTAGTGTTTAACCCAAGTGCTACGCCTGCTGAGTTATCTGTGCCGAATGATTTAGTGTTTCAAGGCACTACAGATGGAACTCTTACACTTGATAGTGGGGAAACGCCCGATTATACCAATCCGCAGGTGGCGCTTGGTGCACTCGATGGCTGGTCAACACAAAATCCATTTTCTATTGCTTTAAGTTTCGCGCCGAATGTGAGTTTAAATATGGACTCTGCTCGGGCCCCTGGCTCTGTTCGGCTTTTTAAAGCGCTGATGGGCGATCCAGCATCGTCGGCTACAGAATGTCGTGCTGTGCCAAGAGGCGCGGCGTGTAAGATTGTTGCTGAATTACAGTATGGCGTTGACTTTGTCTCTGCTGGAAGTGGCAATAGTGTTGCGGTTATTCCATTAAAGCCTTTAGAACCCGCCACGACTTATCTACTTGCGCTGACCGATAATCTCAAAGATAGCTTAGGCGAATCCATTAAGCCTTCAACAACCTATGAGTTAGTTAAACAAGATGTTACGACTCTGCCTTTAGGTAGCGCTGCGCAACGTGGATTACAAGCCGTAATAAACAGCTTTGAAAATGCCATGGTGCGCGATGGCGGACTAAACAAAGACAATATTATTTACACTGCAGCCATCACGACACAATCAACAGGTGCCGTTTTTGCTACGTTAAAACAGTTAATGGCTTCACCTACGCCAACGGGGTATGCACCAGGTGCGCTGCAAGTCGTTGATACGGGGAGAACCGTTGCCCAAGTAAATCCTGCTTTTGCCAATAATCCTGCTTTTCAAATCGCCCGTTTTTATCAAGGCAGTTTAAGATTACCATACTTCTTAGGCACCCCATCCTCTGAAAACCTAACAGCACCTTTGAATACTCGTTGGTCAGCACGTTGTGACAGTGGCGCTATTATTGCTGCGTTGCCTCCTAGCATGAAACCAGAAACGCCAGTTTCTGAAAATGATGGTTTCTGTCAAGTAGCAAGTGGTGGTGCTTTAAGGGATTTAGGTGTTGATGCGGCTCGGCACATCACAAAGTTTAATACCATTCCCAAAATCAATACTTACCAAACTGTTGCAGTGCAAATGACTGTGCCTGATGCTAATGTGATTCCTATGCCAGAGAGCGGTTGGCCTGTTGTTATCTTACAGCACGGTATTACATCTAATAAAGAAAGTATGTTAGCAATCACGGGCGCTTTGTCTTCGCAAGGTTTTGCGACTATTGCGATTGATCACCCATTGCATGGTGCTCGTGGTTTCACACAAGAAACACCAGATAGAACCCTTACTTTCAATGCTTCGACTAACTCTGCCACAGACTATATGAACTTAAGCAATTTATTAGTAACTCGAGATAACTTAAGGCAAAGTATTGCTGATAAGTTAGCGTTACGATTTGCTTTAAATTCAATAAGTGGCGTGACTATTGATAGAAGCCGAGTACAGTTTTTAGGGCACTCATTAGGCGGTATTACTGGCGCGAGCATGGTAGCGTTAGCTAATACGTCAACAGGTAATGCGATGCTGGATGCTGCTTTCAAAATTGAGACAGCAACGTTAGCTATGCCTGGTGGGGCAGTTGCTAATTTCTTACTAGATTCAGCCTCCTTTGGACCTTTAATTAAAGCCAGTGTCATGCTAGGGGCTGGTGGCGCGTTAACGAGTGATTTTGTTACCTATATAGCGACAAATACCGATTGCGGTGCTCCTACCGCGGCTACAGCAGCAACGTGGCCAGTTTGTGCTGCGCCTACTGTTAATCAATATCTGCAGCAATTAGCTGAAACAGGTAATACTGCTCAGCAAGCCAGAATTAGTGCCACCTTATCTCAATTTGCTTTTGCAGCACAAACGGTAACTGATAGTGGTGATCCTAACAATTATGCAGAAGCGCTTGTTGCTACGGGTACGCCGACCTATATTATTGGCGTTGTAGGTAACGGAGCGGGAAATCTACCTGATCAAGTTATTCCAAATGGCTTCTTTAACCCACTGGCTGCGCTGGCACAAGGGAAAATGCCGTTAGCTGGTACTGAACCATTAGCACGTTTATTAGGTGCATCAGCAGTTCAAGCTAGTGGTTTAACACTAAATGGCAATGCTATTGCTCGGTTTAATGCTGGTGATCATGGTTCGATTTTAAGTCCGCAAAGTAGTCTTGCTGCAACACAGGAAATGCAATTCCAAACAGCCACCTTTTTCTTAAGTAAAGGTGCGCAAATTAGCGTGCAAAACCCTGCTGTTTTAGTAACTAATTAATTAAATTTTATTCTTTAGTACCTAAAAATAAATAGCCCGGCTGCCTTAGCACCGGGCTATTTTTTTAATCTAACTTAATAGATAGTAAACAATTTTAAGGAGAATACTCATGGCTTTTTTGTATGAGTACGGTTTATTTTTGGCAAAAGCGGCTACCGTGGTGTTGGCTTTTGCTATTGTGGTGACGCTTATCGCGGCTAGTGCTATACGCGGGCGCCAGCCGAAAGGGCAGTTAACCGTCACCGATCTATCGGATGGCTACCAAGATGCACAAGCGCTATTGCAGGAACATTTGCTTGATAAAAAAGCCTATAAAAAATGGCAAAAACAATTGAACAGTAGCAAGGCGTCAGAACAACAAAAACGGCTGTTTGTGCTGGAATTTACCGGTAGTATAGATGCAAAAGAAACGGAAGCATTACGGGAAGAAGTTAGTGCAATACTGGCTGTGGCCAATACTGAAGACGAAGTATTACTAAAATTGGAAAGTGGCGGTGGTGTTGTGCATGGTTATGGCCTTGCTGCATCGCAGTTAAACCGTTTCAAACAGCAAAACATCCCCCTAACCATTGCGGTAGACAAAGTGGCAGCCAGCGGTGGTTATATGATGGCCTGTGTTGCGAATAAATTATTAGCTGCGCCTTTTGCCATCATCGGTTCTATTGGTGTTATTGCGCAACTACCCAACTTTCATAAGTTACTGAAAAAGAATCACGTCGATTTTGAACAGTTTACTGCCGGTGAGTTTAAGCGCACCGTGACGCTGTTTGCTGAAAATACGGATAAAGGTCGAGAAAAATTTCAGCAGGAACTAGAAGAAACGCATCAGTTGTTTAAAGATTTTGTGCATCAGCAGCGACCTCAGCTCGATTTAGCCAAGGTAGCAACGGGTGAACACTGGTTTGGCTATCAAGCGTTAACGTTAGATTTAGTGGATGAGCTGACGACGAGTGATGATTATCTGCAAGCTGCGATTAAAGAACGCAAGGTGCTGCAGGTAAAGTATCAATTGAAAAAGGGTTTAGCAGAAAAATTGGGGCAGGGTAGCGCGAGTTTGTTCGGTAGTTTATGGCAAAAGCTGCAAGATAAGCGTTGGCACTAGTTTAGACTCCATAACCGTTTTGAATAAAATTGGCCAGCGTTTAGCTGGCCAATTTTATAAAGGTAATACAAAATTGTGTTGCTCTTTAGCTTTGTTCTTTTAAGTGATGAAAGTCTATGGTTTCGTCTTTCTCACCTGCTCGCGGATTATTATAAACCGCAATATCAATTTCACCTTCACTTTTTGCGACAACACATGACACCATGGCATCACCAGTAACATTAACTGCTGTGCGCGTCATATCGAGTAAACGATCGACGCCAATAATAAGTGCAATCCCCTCAACAGGTAGACCAACTTGCTGTAACACCATCGCTAACATAATTAAACCCACGCCTGGTACGCCCGCTGTACCAATGGAGGCTAGCGTAGCGGTAAGAATAACCATTAGGAAATCCGTAATAGTGAGATCTACCCCAAAAACTTGCGCAATAAAGACTGTCGCTACCCCCTGCATAATCGCAGTACCATCCATATTGATAGTGGCACCTAACGGAACGGTAAAAGAACAGATACTGTTTTTGACTCCGAGTTTTTTGTTAACCGTTTCCATCGTCACAGGTAAGGTGGCATTACTGGTTGTATTTTCCAGGTAAGCCACTCCTTTTTGTAAGTAGGCTACCCCTTTTTTTACATCGCGCGAACGCAGTGCATTGGCAAGACGACACACTTGATCGTGTAATTCCTGATAGGTAATTTTTTTATCGTCAGTTGGGTTGTCGCCTTCCCAAATAATCGCTGTTTGATTTGCACGCTGAGGTAAATGTCGGTCGATGCAATTGACACTTGCATTTGTGCAAATCACTTTTACACACTTGTGTCCAAGGTTGTTGCCAGGTCAAAAACTCGTTTGCTTGTTCGGCCCAAAAAATGTCGGGCGAGGTGACCGATTGCGCATACATGGCGTCATAACGCCTTCGATCGATGAGCGCAGATTGTTTAAGGTGTTCTGGAACGGAATACAAATGGGCGTTGGTCATGCTTGTCTTCCCGCAGTAAAAAGATCAAATGAGTCCAATCAATGCACAAACCGATAAATTATTTTCAGACTGGACCAAAGAATCAAGCGATTTGCATAGGAATCGTATTCGCCGTGCGCTCTACTTTGTTGTACTTATTAAGATAGACTAACTTGGGTTTGTAATTTAATAACTCTGCATCCGTGTATTGCGCATAGGTAGCGATTATCACCCGATCGCCGACCTGAACTTTACGCGCCGCTGCACCATTCATAGAAAATGTGCCTGAACCGGGTTCGGCTAAAATAATGTAGGTATGAAAACGCTCACCATTGGTAACGTTGTAGACATCGATTTGTTCAAACTCACGCATACCTGCAAGCGCAACTAAGTCTGCATCGATCGCGCAAGAGCCGTCGTACCAAAGCTCAGCTTGGGTAACGGTCGCCATGTGAAGCTTGCCTTTTAACATTTGTGAAAGCATGAGCCCTCCGCGGGAATCACTCGTCTATAACTCAATACTCAGTTTTCTCTCTAGCTAAACCTACTCGCTACTCGCTATCAAC